>PHBC01000004.1 GCA_002840505.1 Deltaproteobacteria bacterium HGW-Deltaproteobacteria-2
ACCGAAGCGGACTTTCTCGTACGACTTGCATGTGTTAGGCACGCCGCCAGCGTTTGTTCTGAGCCAGGATCAAACTCTCCAGTTTTAATCCTAGAAGAAAGATTTCTCTTTCTTTTTTCTCGCGTTATATCTCAAATAAAATTTGTTTGGACCCACAAATTCATTTTCCCACTATTCAATTTCCAAAGAGCCATATTTAAAAAAGAGTCTGTACTTAAAATTTAAGCAGCTAGATTCTTTTGTCAATATCGATTTCAAAAAACTTTAATGTTCAACCCGTTATAATTGGAAGTATCCGATACCTAAGAATTATACTACCGGTGAACCTATTGAAAATTTCAATTTAATTTCAAAAAACTTCAATCGAACAGAAGCGGACTTTTACTCCCTCTTTACGAATGTGTCAAGAAAAAAATTAAATTATTTTTATATTATTACTGAATAAGTTTTTATCTTTATTTTTCAATCACTTATCGAGCAGCATTTTATCACGTAATTCCCCCCAAAAAGTTGATACCAACATTTATTAAAAGAAACAATTATTAATTTTTCTTTCATTGGCAATATCTTAAGCTTGGTTATGACATCATTTGTTCGGGAATGGTGGTCACTTTTTTATTTGCAAATACAAAGCATTATGCAATACTGGCAGCACCTGCATGACCATCACCATCCTAATTGTTAGGAGTACGAATATGAAAAAATCATATATTTTGTCTCTTGATCAGGGAACTACCAGCTCACGTGCTATCTTATATGACCGTAATGGAAATGTTGCGGGCAAAGCACAAAAAGAATTTACGCAAATCTATCCTAAAGCTGGATGGGTAGAGCATGATCCGATGGAAATATGGGGATCGCAAAGTGGAGTTATTAGCGAAATTCTAGCTACTACCGCCATTGCTCCGAATGAAATAGCCGCCATCGGCATAACAAATCAACGCGAAACAACGGTGGTTTGGGATAGACAAACGGGAAAGCCTGTTTACAATGCTATTGTCTGGCAGTGCCGCCGCACAGCAGGAATATGCGACGAATTAAAATCTAAGGGATTAGAAAATTATATAAGGGAAAACACAGGATTGGTCGTAGATGCTTATTTCTCGGGGACTAAAGTAAAATGGATACTCGACAATGTTGAAGGGGTCAGAAAAAAAGCACAAAACGGCGAGCTGCTTTTCGGCACTATCGATACGTGGCTGATCTGGAATCTGACAAAAGGGAAAGTTCACGTGACCGACTACAGCAATGCTTCCCGCACAATGCTTTATAATATCAAAGAACTGAAATGGGATAAAAAAATATTAAAAGAATTGGACATTCCGGTGTCAATGTTACCGGAAGTAAAGCCTTCCAGTGAGGTTTACGGTTATACGGATGCCCGGCTGTTTGGAGTGGAAATACCCATAGCCGGAGACGCTGGTGATCAGCAGGCGGCCCTTTTCGGACAGGCCTGCTATACTCCGGGCATGGTTAAAAATACATACGGCACAGGCTGCTTTATGCTGATGCTGACGGGTGAAAAGCTTGTTCATTCGAAAAACGGCCTTTTGACCACCATCGCCTGGGGAATAAACAACAAGGTTGAATACGCACTGGAAGGAAGCATTTTTGTTGCCGGCGCCGCCATCCAGTGGCTGCGCGACAGCATGAAACTCATCTATGATGCAAAAGACAGCGAGTATTTTGCGACAAGGGTTGAAGATTCACTCGGTGTTTACGTTGTTCCAGCATTTGTCGGCCTGGGCGCTCCTTACTGGGATATGTATGCGCGCGGCGCGATTCTGGGATTGACCCGGGGAACGACAAGAAATCATATTATCCGCGCGACACTGGAATCCATTGCCTATCAAACCAGGGATGTTCTGGAACTAATGCGCAATGAATGCGGATTGGATTTATGTGAACTGCGCGTGGACGGCGGCGCCTGTGCCAATGATTTTCTAATGCAGTTTCAGTCGGATATTTTGGGCGTTCCCGTGGAACGGCCAAAAGTTATTGAAACCACGGCAATGGGCGCGGCCTATCTGGCGGGTTTGGCGGTGGGCTTCTGGAAGGATCAATCCATGATTGCTCAAAGACGCAAGATAGATCGTCGATTTAATCCGGCAATGAGTGAAGATAAAAGACAGGCGCTCTATGATGGCTGGAAAAAAGCCGTCGAGCGTGCAAGGCACTGGGAAACGGAGGCATAACAAATGTTCAAAGTTCAATGTTCTACGTTCAATGTTTAAGGACAACGAAAAATAAATAAAAATGATTAAAACGGATGTGATAATAATCGGTGGTGGAGCGACTGGATGCGGGATCGCCAGAGATCTGGCATTGCGCGGCATTCCTCATTGTCTTGTGGAAAAGGGCGACTTTGCGGCGGGAGCCACAGGTGCCTGCCATGGTCTTCTTCACAGCGGAGGAAGATATGCGGTTACCGACCCGCAGGCTGCCCGCGAATGTTACGAAGAAAATATTATACTCGGGAAAATCGGTAAAAAATGCGTCGAACAAACAGGAGGACTTTTTGTTCGCCTGCCCGGCGATTCCAAACGTTTCCGGGAAGTATTTCTCAGAGGTTGTGAAAACGTCGGGATTCCCGCAGAATCTATCTCTTCAACCAAAGCTTTTGAACTAGTGCCCAACCTGAATCGGGAAATCGAAGAGGCTATTAAAGTACCAGATTGTTCTATTGATCCGTTCCGCCTTTGCCTGCTCAATATTCGAACTTCTCAGCTTCAGGGCGGTATTATTTTCACGCGACATAAGGTTACGGAAATTATCAAATCACACGGCCGTTGTATCGGCATCAAAGCTATCGATCAGACCACAGGAACTATCAAAGAAATTCACGGCAATATTATCGTAAACGCAACCGGTGCATGGGCTAACATGGTTGCGTCTCTTGCCGGCTGTGAAGTGCCGATGACTCTGGTCAAAGGATCTCTGGTCATCACGAATCATCGTCTGACCAATATGGTAATTAACAGATTAAGACAACCGGCAGACGGCGACATCGTAGTGCCCAATGAAGCTGTTTGTCTGGCCGGAACAACATCGCTTGCCGTGGAAGACCCGGACAAAATAGATACTGCATCCGATGAAGTGGACACCATAATCGGCGAAGCAGGAAAAATGATTCCTCATTTCAATAATACCCGTATTATCCGGGCGTTTTCCGGCGTACGGCCCCTGCTCAAATCCGGTAAAACAGACAGCCATGAGATTTCCCGCGGCTTTCAGATTATCAATCACGAAAACGGCTTATACAGCATTGTGGGAGGAAAGCTTTCGACTTTCAGACTGATGGCAGAAAAGATGGTTGATACCATCATGGTTTCTTTTAATCTCAAAAAACATTGCGAAACTGCAGAAATACCACTTGACGGGCAGGAGGAATTGAGCGGCTACCCTCTCTCCAAACGCCTCGCCGATATAAAAAATATAGTATGTGAATGTGAACTCGTTACCAGACAGGATGTAGAAAGAATAATCAAACAAACCTCAACGCGCAATGTAGGCGATATTCAGCATCGGACGCGCCTGGGCATGGGACCGTGTCAGGGAGGTTTTTGTACTTTCCGCGCGCTCGGCATAATGAATGATATGAGCGTTATATCACCCGAACAATCCATGGAAATACTGCGCAGTTTTCTCCAACGCCGTTATAGAGGAATCAGGCATGCTCTCTGGGGTGATCAACTCCGCGAAGAACAACTGGTGGAATATATATATCTGGGAATTCTGGCCATGGAGAAATCCGAATGAGCGTTATCGAATATGATGTTGTTATCATCGGAGCGGGTGTGGGTGGTCTTACCGCCGGAGCACTTCTTTCCGAACGCGGTTTCAAAGTTGCCCTGGTTACCACCGGAGAACCAACCGCCTGTCTTTCCACCGGCTGCGTTGATGTCTGTTCCCGCACCGACAATCCCCTGCCGGGCATCAAAGAACTACCACCCGAACATCCTTTTCACCTTGTTGACGAAAAGATTATCAGGGAGTCTTTGAATTATTTCCAAACAGCAATGAAGGATATGGGTTTGCCATACACGGGTTCTATCGAAAAAAACCGTTTTGTTGTTTCCGCTCTGGGCACTTATAAAACTTCCTGCCTTGTACCCTCAACAATGGAAGCGGCGCCCCAGAATAACACAGACAGTGTTCATATCGTAACTTTCAAAGGGCTGAAAGATTTTTATCCCGGATATATTGTATCAAGACGCAAGAATACCAATTTCTCAGTATTCGATGCCGGTGTTTACTCCATCATGGGTATCGCCTCCCGTTTCGAGGATAAAAATTTCTTTGAAAGATTTATCGTATGGATGGACAAGCTTCATATTGATGAAGACAAAATCGGTTTGCCGGCCGTTATCGGTCTGGAATCGGCAAGTGAAATTGTTAACGCTATAGCGACTCTCATGGCTAAGCCTGTCTTTGAAATCCCGACTATTCCTCCCTCTATGCCCGGAAGAAGACTTTTTAACGCTTTGAAAAAATATTTCCGTAAAAAAGGCGGCACTATTTACTGGGCATGGCCGGTAATTGGATCAGAAAAAACAGGGAATCTCATTGAAGCAGTGACTACATACTCTGAAGGAAGACCTAACAGCATTAATGCCAGAGCTTTTATTCTAAGCACAGGTTCTTTTGTCGGCGGCGGTTTAACTGCCATGCGTGATGGTATCGTGGAAAATGTGTTTAATCTGCCTGTACACATTTCCGGCCCGCGCGAAACCTGGTTCGATAACGATTATTTTTCTTTGAATCATGGTATAGGCAGAGCAGGCATCATTGTTGATTCATCTATGCGTCCGGTTGATTCTCCCTGGGAGAATATATTCCTTTGCGGTGGAATTCTCGCCAACACTCAAATACTGAAAAACGGCTGCGGTCATGGTCTGGCTCTGGCGACAGCCCATACAGCGGCAAAGTCCTGTGCGGAGTATTTGTCTCATGACCTATGAACATTGCATACGCTGCACAATTTGTGTGGAAAATTGTCCCGTCTTCAGGGTGAATCCTGATTTCCCGGGGCCGAAACAAGCCGGACCTGACGCTCAGCGTTTCCGGTCGGAAAAGGAAAAAGTCCAGGATGAATGGGTTTTCCTGTGCAGCCAATGCAAACGCTGTGAAATGGCCTGTCCGTGCGGTGTGGAACCGGCACAAATTATTCTCCGGGAGCAGCAGAGATACGGCAAGGAACATCCACAGACTGCGGCTTATTTGCTTTTTGCCAACAATTATTATTTAAGCACTCTCGGTTCTTTTACGGCTCCGATAGCAAACAAAGTTGCTTCTATGGAACTGGGCAAGAATTTTATGCGTAAAATAGGAATATCAACATACCTGCCCTTCCCCAAATTCAGTTTCCGGACAATGAGCAAAGAGAAAAAGATTTTGAGTAAAAACATAAAAAAAGTCGCCTTTTTTTACGGATGTTTTATAAATTTCTACCGTCCTGATATTGGGAAAAAAATTGTCCGCCTTCTTGCCGCCATGAATGTGGATGTTGTCCTGCCGCCGCAGTGGTGTTGCGGACTACCCGCGTTGGGGAATGGAAATCTGGCGCTGGCCAGATACTTCGCGCAAAAAAATGCCTCTTCATTATCCGACTACATAGATGCCGGCTATGATATTGTTTATACGTGCACTTCCTGCGGACTTTGCCTTCTTCATGATTACCCCGGTATTATGGAAATTCCGCAGGGTAAAAAAATAGCCGAAAGCAGCTATAATCTTCATGAATATGTTATCAAACTCATTGATGAAGGATACTCCAAACCTGAATTTGAAAAAGTAAAGCGTAAAGTAGCCTATCACATTCCCTGTCATCTCAGAGCACTAAGAATCGGTTATCCGGCCCAGAAACTTATGTCATTGATCCCAGGTTTGGAATGTGAAATTTTTGATGACACCTGCTGCGGACTTTCCGGCAGTTACGGCTTTAAAGAAAAAAACGAGTTCACGGCCATAAAGATTGGTAACAGGGCTGTCTCTATAATCAAAAATTCCGGAGCTGAAAATATTGTTGCGGATTGCGGTTCCTGCCGGATGCAACTAAGTGGGCTCTCCGGTATAACCGCCCTGGATCCAGCGGAGATACTTTGCGAATCTCTTGGTATTAAAGATCAGAAATAAACCTTACGGCAAAACAACGTTCAAAATCCATAAGCGCTATTCCAAATCTTTTTTCATCCGGTCGAATTCCTCTTTGTTAATCTCGCCCTTGGCATATCGTTTTTTAAGAATATTCAGAGGCGTTTCCTGCTCCGAACCAACAACATTCTTAGCTTTCAAAGTCTGAATTATAAAATAAATCGCTATACCTAGAACGATTAAAAATATTAACCACATAAACATACCTCCGTATCCGTAACCATAGTTCATCATATATCCGTTTCCCCATTCGCGCATTGGCCCATAAGGACAACAACCTGCGACCAGGATTGGTAAGAACGACAAAAGAATAAAGAAAAATAATTTTTTCATTATCTTTGACTCCTTTCTACTTTATCTAAATATTCATCTCTTTAATTTTGATTCTACTTCTCGCAACAGGAAAAAGTTATTTACCATAGTTTAAACATCTATTTCCTAAAAGCAAGACCTGTTCAAACGCAATATTCCCGTAACGCCTGAGTATAATTTTATACTTTCTTGTCTGCCGACAAGATTCCTTCCTAAAGCAAAATTGACGAATTTTAAAAAATATGCAAGATTGCATCAAATAAGACAAAGACTAAACCAACTTCTTTAAGAAGAAAGGAGAGCACAAGATATGCCGGATGCGGATGGAATCAAAGAAGCCAAAATGTTTCATTGCGATATGCCTCAGCAAACACAGGGATTTTTTCTCAAAGGATCGAACTCTCTGGATTGGGGAATGAAAAACAGACTGGCCAGGATATTTAATCCAGTCTCCGGCCGGACAGTTATGCTGGCAATAGATCATGGTTATTTCCAGGGACCAACGACCGGCCTGGAAAGGGTTGATATTAATATCCTTCCTTTAGCGCCTTATGCGGATACCCTCATGCTGACAAGGGGAATTCTCCGCAGTGTGATACCACCTTCCTCTTCTCAGGCTATCGTACTGCGGGTTTCCGGAGGTGCCAGCATTCTCAAGGAACTCTCTAATGAAGAAATCGCTGTTGATATCGAAGACTCCATCCGTTTAAATGTCTGCGCCATGGCTGTACAGGTGTTTATCGGCGGTGAATATGAAAGACAGTCTATCATCAACATGACCAAAATGGTTGATATCGGTAACCGTTATGGAATTCCCACTCTCGCGGTCACGGCTGTAGGAAAGGATATGGCCCGCGATGCGAAATATTTTCGTCTGGCTTGTAGAATTTGCGCGGAACTTGGCGCCCACTACATTAAGACATATTATATAGATGAAGGTTTCGAAACCGTAACAGCTTCCTGCCCTGTGCCGATTGTCATGGCCGGCGGCAAGAAGATACCGGAGTTGGAAGCCCTGACCATGGCCTATAATGCCGTTCAAAAAGGTGCCGCCGGTGTGGATATGGGACGTAATATTTTCCAGTCAGATGCGCCGATTGCCATGATTCAAGCCGTGCGTGCTATCGTTCACAACAACGAGACTCCTAAAAAGGCTTTTGAGCTTTTCAAGACTTTGAAAAGATCAAAAGGATGAAATATTAATCCGAACCCCGCAGCGCTTGAAGCTTGCGGGATAATTCGATCAACAAACTTCAGCGCACTTTGTTTCTGAAGTTTGGGTCTCATTAAAAATGAAAGTCGCTCTCTGGTATAATAATAAAGATATCCGTATCAAAAATGTGCCGACTCCAAAGCCGAAGCAAAAGGAGATGCTGGTCAAGGTTATTTCCTGCGGCATCTGCGGCAGCGATATTGTAGAATGGTATCGCCTTCCGCGAGCGCCGCTGGTGCAGGGACATGAAATAGGCGCTGAAGTTGTTGCTGTCGGTAAATCAGTAAAGAAATATCGACCGGGTGACCGTGTCTTTATCGCTCCCAAAGTGCCCTGCATGAAATGTTCTTATTGCCGGAATGGGCACTACCCTCAATGTTCAGAAGTTAAAGAACGCCTTCCCGGTGGCTTTGCCGAATATATTCTTGTTCCGGAGATTTTAATAGAAAACGGAACTTATCTGCTTCCTCAAGACATTTCCTTTGATCAAAGCACCTTTATCGAGCCTCTGGCCTGCGTGGTGAGAGCGCAAAGGCTGGCCGGCGTAAAAAAGGGGCAAACCGTTTTGGTCATCGGTTGCGGAATGTCCGGTTTGCTTAACGTTAAACTGGCCCGAACAAAAGGATGCAGGATAATCGCCGCCGACATCAACCAAACAAAACTGGAAATTGCCAAACAAATGGGAGCCGATATTACCATCAATGCGGCGGATGATATTTCAAAGCAATTAGTAAAAGAAAGCTGTAAAAAAGCCGACGTCGTCTTTTTATGCGCCTCAGCTGATTCGGCGGTGGAGCAGGCATGGAAATGCGTGGATAAGGGCGGAGTTGTCGTGTTCTTTGCTGTTCCCGGACCGGATAAAAAAGTGGTTGTTCCGGTTAATGATTTCTGGATGAAGGAAATTACAATTCTCACTTCTTATTATTGCGGGCCACCGGATATTGTCGAAGCAATGAAATTAATAGAATGGCGCCATATTGTCGTGGACGACATGATTACGCACCGGCTTCCTTTAGCAAAAATTGTCAAAGGTTTTCAATTGGTTACAGATGGCAGAAAATCGATTAAGGTGATCATTAAGCCTAATGATGGTTAATTCTTCTTTACATTAATAGATATTTTTGTTACTAATTTACAAGCGGTTTTTGCAGTTCAATATAAGATTTTGCGTTAATTCTGTTTTATCTCCTGTGAAAATTCATTTTACGTTTTGAGTACCGCATTTAAAAAATTTTGAGAGAATACCCTGCAACAAAAAACAGGGGTATACTATAAAATATTTTTTTGGAGGATATTATGAAAAAATTATTAATTACGCTACTATTGACCTTATCTTTAGCCCTGCCCTGTTATGCCATTACCAGCAATGGTGTCGATTTCCCTGACACTTTAAAAGCCGGTAAAACGAACATAATATTCAACGGCTCCGGCATTCGGACAAAGGCATTTTTAGATATGTACGTGGCAGCGCTGTATCTGACAAAAAAACAGAGCAACTATACCGCTATTTTGGAGGCCGATGAACCTATGGCCATAAGGATAAACATCGTTTCCCACCTCATCAGTTCCGGTACTTTTATCAGTGCAACCAGAGCCGGCTTTGAACGCACCACCAACGGAAACACGGCCCCCATAAAGACCAAAATCGATATGCTGTGCGACGCGTTTAAGGACAAGATAAAAAAAGGAAGTATCTTCGATTTGATCTATGTACCCGGTGAGGGAACTTATATCTATCGTGACGGCACACTGAAAACAACAATTGAAGGCCTTGAGTTCAAAAAATATCTTTTCGGAATATGGATCATCGATAAGCCCTCGCACGGATGCGAATCGCTCCGCCGAGGCATGCTGGGATTACAGTAAACACCTTGTAAATAAAATACGTGAGGGGGCAAGCCCCCTCACGTATTGCTAGATTATATTTCTAATGAGCAATAGCTTCTTTAAGCTTCTGTGCTACCATTTTTTCTGTAAATAATTTTTCAATGGCATCACCAAGAGCAATGCCTGCCTGTTCTCCCAGAACTTCTTCAGAAAATAGAGCATATTCCTTTGAATAATTGCTTTCCACTTTACCTTCATAAAATATTTTGCCCTTAGTCACATCGGCGAAAACAAAATTTAATTTTATATTGGCTTTGCAGGAGTTTGTAGGAAATCCTTTAAGGCAGGAAATCTCCAACTCCTCTATATTGCCACCGATAAGTATATTGGCGATTCCCTGCGGCATGTTTTGTTCCTTTAAATTCCATTGTTCAATTTTATCGGGAACTTTATATCCAGCCTTTCTTAAATATTCTTTTATGCCATTGGCTACAGCCTTTGTTGCTTTGACATTCTTGGGCAATAGCAATACTTTTGTTCCGTCTGACTCCGTCACACGTCCAATTACAAGCCGGTCGTCCATCTGACGCGTATCGGTAAATTCAGCAACGGAAATAATGGCGCTAGAGGTTTTGTCGGCCTTTAAATATGCAGGGATAGCAGCCTGCTCCGCATCGTAGTATATATTAACGCTGTAGAGACTGGGACCGACGCAGCCCGTAAAAATGAAAATAGAAACCAGAAATATCCATTTCCATAAATAGTATAATTTGTTTACTTTCATGATTTACTCCTTTTTTATGCCAGACACTCTTCAGAAAACTGTTTTACATTTTCATCTTCACCCATTGCGATTAACCTGTCGCCTTCGGCAATAATATAATTGGCCATAGGATTGAAAATCATCTTTCCGGAATCCTTTTTCACGGCAACAATTATCAGTCCATAACGCTTGCGTATTCCTGAATCTTCCAGTGATTTAGAAATAAACTGTGAGTTTTTACAGACAGAAACTTCTTCCATGCGCAATTCCAGACTTTGCTGGCGGGTGGTAATTTCAATGAAGTCCAGCATAGCCGGACGCAAAATAGCCATAGCCATCCTGACACCGCCCAGTGTGTAGGGCGACATAACCCTATCCGCCCCCGCTCTAAGAAGCCTGTGCTCTGATTCTTCTTCCTCGGAGCGGGATATAATATACACTTGTTGATTGAGTTCTTTTGCCGTCAAAATAACGTAAAGATTTTCCGCGTCCGAAGGTAAAACACAAACAACGCCTTTAGCTCGTTTGATCCCAGCTTTAATCAATATTTTATCCTGTGTCGCATCTCCTTTGAAGCAAATAAAACCCTCATCCTGAGCCTTTTGAATTACCTCCGGACTGTTATCAATGACCACACACGGCATTTTCCCCGCCATTAATTCACGGCAAATCAAAAAACCTATACGACCGCCGCCGCATATTATATAATGATTATGCATTTTGTCGATTATTTTTTCCACTTTTCCCCTCCCCAATAGATTGCGCAGACGCCCTTCAATAAAAGTCTCCGCCAAAAGGACCAATGTATAAAACATCATGCCCACGCCAAAAATAATTACGAAAACCGCAAATAATTTGCCTGCCGTTGTTTCCGGTGAGAAATCCCCATATCCCACCGTAGATAAAGTAGCAATTGTAGTATAAAATGAATCAACAAAACTCCATCCTTCGATAAAATGAAAACCGAAGGTGCCAATTATAAAAATGGTTAATAAAATTATGAGGGCGATTTTTATTTTACTGGTAAATATCAAAAGTTTGTTTTCTCCTTTATGCTTCTTTATAATTGATCCGGAAATTTTCAAACATATTATTTATAAAACAATTAACAGCCGAAGAAAAATTATGGATACTTATACAAGTAATGCATAATTAATTCAAGTATTCAATTCTTCTCAGCATTATTGCCTTGACACACAGGAATACCTTCACCTATACTTAAAAAAGTTTTTTAAATCTGTTGTATATTTTAATCTTTTCATAAAGTGTTGTATTTATCTTATGGGCATTGCTGAAGACATTGTAATTATCGTTATGGCCGCGTTAGTAGGTGGTTTGATTGCCCGGACGCTGAAACAGCCTTTGATTCTTGGTTACATCCTGGCCGGAATTGTCGTGGGACCTTATACCGGAGGCATCACGATTTCGGATATTAATAATATCGAAAAGCTGGCGGAAATCGGTATAGCTCTTTTGCTTTTCGCGCTGGGTCTTGAGTTTTCATTCAGAGAACTAAAACCAGTCAAAACGATCGCATTATTCGGCACACCTCTGCAAATAATTCTGACAATGCTTTACGGGTTTGGCATCGGTCAACTGTTTGGCTGGACATGGACGCCTTCCGTATGGTTCGGAGCCTTGATTTCTCTATCCAGTACAATGATTATTTTGAAAACTCTGGAGAATCAAGGTTTGATGGGCACGCTTTCCAGCCGCGTGATGATCGGTGTATTGATTATCCAGGATCTGGCCATTGTGCCGATGCTGATTATTCTGCCGCAGTTGAACAATATTCAATCCGGATTTTCTATTTTGCTAATTGCCGCCGTTAAAGCCGCTATATTTCTTCTGGCAATATTTTTTATCGGCACAAAAGTCATTCCACGCCTGATGAGATATATCGCGAATTGGAATTCGCGCGAACTTTTTCTGATTGCCACGGCTGCTATAGGTTTGGGTATCGGATATGGCACTTACATTTTCGGCCTTTCTTTCGCCTTTGGTGCATTCGTGGCCGGCATTATTCTTAGCGAATCAGATTATGGTTATCAGGCGCTAAGCGACATTATCCCATTGCGTGATGTTTTCAGTTTGTTGTTTTTCACATCCATCGGCATGCTGCTGGATATTGGATTTCTTTTTGCCCACTGGCAAATGATAGCACTTCTGGTGGTTCTTGTTATGCTGGGCAAAGCACTGATTTTTGTCGTGTTAAGCCGGGCGTTTGGTTATCGCAATGTCATTCCTCTGGCAATGGGATTAGGACTGTCGCAGGTTGGAGAATTTTCTTTTATTCTTGGCAGGGTCGGTGTCGGAACAAAATCGATTTCCGCCGAATTCTATTCTTTAGTGTTGGCAATGACAATTGTTACTATGCTGTTGACACCTTTTATATCGGGTCTGACAGCGCCGCTTTATGCTTTTGCCAGACGTTTTATAAAACCGCTTAAGCTTATGCCTTTACATTTTCCGAAAAGCGGTCTGAAAGATCATATCGTTATCGCAGGCGGAGGAAGGGTCGGCATGCACGTTGCCAATGTTCTGCACCACTCCGGTATACCTTTTGTCATTCTGGAACAGAATTCCCGGCGTAGTCAGGAAGTAAAAGCATGCAGATACCCGATTATTTTCGGAGACGCCACCAAGAGAACAATTCTGGAAGCCGCAGCCCTGCGCAAAGCGAAACTTTTGTTGATTACGACTCCTGTGGCGGTTGTTTCGCTGGGAATTGTCGCGCAAGCTCAAAAACTAAATCCTGATATCCATATTATCGCCCGTGCGGAAGGCGTGGAACAAATGAAAGCCCTTTATCAAAAAGGTGTGACGTATGTTGTTCAGCCGGAATTTGAAGCCAGTCTGGAAATCATCAATCAAACATTTCTTAATCTTGGTATCCCCACCGAGCAATTGAAAACATTTACGGAGGAAGCGCGCCGGGAGCTCAACAACCCTTTATGCATTTAAGTCTTTCGAAGTGAAAATTTATAATTTTTTCAGTAAGAGAAAACGAGACAATGTTTATTCAGCCGTTTTTTTCACCGGTGTATTTTCCCTCGGTGCGAAGCCGGTCAATTTCCCGTTTCTGCAATTCCGTATAGGCGATTTTCCCGACTCTGGTCTTCGGTAGTTCGTCGATAAACTCGACTTCTCTCGGACAACTCCATTTAATCAGGTCTTTGCGGCAGTGATTGATGAGTTCTTTGGCCATGTCCGGCCCGGCTTTGACGGTGAATTCTTTTTTCAGCACAACGAACGCCTTGACGCGCTCGACCTGCTCCTCGTCGGGTATGCCGACAACACAACAATCAGCTACTGCTTCATGCTTGTAGAGATGACCTTCGACCTGGGCAGGATAAACGTTCATTCCCGAAGATTTGATCATGCGTTTTTCGCGCAGTTTGAAATAAAAAAACCCGGCCTCGTCCATGGAAACGATATCCCCGGTGTGCAGCCATACCATGCCGTCAGAATGTGATTTGAGCACTGCTGCCGTCTCCTCGGGCTGGTCGAGGTATCCCAGCATGACCGCCGGGCCGTGCAGGCAGAGCTCGCCTTCCTCTCCGGCCGGGACTTCTTCAGTCGTTCCTTTTTTCACAACTTTGCCCAGCATATTCGGGAAGGGAATGCCGATGCTGCCTTCGCGATATTCTCCTATGGGCATGGCCATGATTGCTGTTACCGCCTCAGTCAGGCCGTATCCCTCAAGGAGCTTGACGCCCTTTCCACCCTGCCGTTCCACGATGCTTTCGAAGCGTTCCTTGACCACCCTGGGCAGTGTGTCGGCGCCGCTGAAACAAGCATAGAGGCAAGAGAGATCACTCTTGTTGAACTTTTCGTTTTTAATTAGAGCATCATACAGTGTCGGGACACCGATAAGGACGTTGGGTTTCTTTTTTATCATTTTCGCGGCCAGGTTGGCATCGAACATCGGCACCATGATGCACTTTCCTCCGTTGGACAGGGCGGTGTTCACGCACACCCCGAGGCCAAACCCATGAAAGATGGGCAGCATGGCGAGAATGTCGGAGTATTCCGGGTTCATCCCCACCCAGTTCGCGCACATGAGGCCTTCGGACACGAAGTTATAATTGGACAGCATAATGCCCTTGGGCGTTCCTGTGGTGCCACCGCTGTAGAGAATGACGGCCATATCTTCCGCGTTGACATTCGCCCTGAGAGCCGGAGGATGTTCGGTTTCCAGTACCCATTTTTTCCAGTCCACTATCATGGGGTCATTTGTTGGAATTGGGGGGTTCTTTCTTCCGGCTTTCAGCCAGTAAAGTTTCGACAAGTGCCACGGCAGATAGTCCTGCATTTTGCAGATCAGAAGCTTTTCCACGCCGGCCCGCCTGGCAGCGGGGGCGAAGGTATTGAGCCACATGTCCATGGTCAGGGCGAAGCGGCTTTTGCTCACCCGGCAGTAAAATTCGATCTCGCTTTCCGTCGAAAGGGGGTGGATCATGCTGGCGACCGCACCCAGTTTGTTCACCGCGTAAAAGCAGACGACTCCAGGAGGTGATGTGGGCATGGATATGGTCACCCGATCTCCTTTCTTCAATCCCAGGGCGGCAAGCGCGTTGGCGCATTGATCGATCTGTTTTTTAAAATTGAGGTAGGTGACTTTTTTCCCCATGAAATCGTAAGCCACCCGGTCGTAACAATCGGAGACGGCCAGGGCAACGGATTCATACATGCTGATTTTTGGGAAATTCAATTCATGGGGCACATTGCCGTAATATTTAAGCCATGGTTTTTTTTCATACATGCCGGTCTGCCTCCCTTGTTCGAAAAGCTTATTATTATTACTATAATAACGTATAATATTCTATTATAAATTTGAAATAACGAGAAAATCATTTTTGTTGATTGAAGTATAGGAAGCGTCGTATAATACAGGAATAAGATATTGACTACACCTTAGACACAAGGAGGTCCTATGACAGAAGCAACCCAACAAGCTTTATGCGGACTGAGGGATCTTTCCATGATCAAATGGTACATAATTCCACTTATGGCTATCGTCTTTTATATTTACACCCGGGAAATAAAAGAGGCGAAACAAACTAAAAACTGGGATGCTGTTCTGGCCGGTCTGACAATTTTCGGCGTGGATTTCTTTAACGAAACATGGAACGGCTGGGTTATGTATCTCACCCAGCGTTCGGCTGTCTGGACAACGCCCGGCGACACAGCCCTACGCACACTGGTGGGCTGGAATATCGAAATCATGTTCATGTTTTTAATTATTGGAATTATTTACTATCACACCTTATCCGAGAGCAAAAAAGAGAAAATTTTAGGCCTGCCTGAGAAATGGTTCTGGGCCATAAGTTACAGCGCTTTTTGTGTTTTTGTCGAGTGCCTGCTCAACATCGGCGGACATCTTGTGTGGGAATACCCCTTCTGGTATTTATCCTTTAAAGGCGTCTGGCTCATTTTCGTTTTCGGCTATTTCCACTTCTTCTGCTTTACTATTTTAGTTATTAGCCTGAAATCAATGAAAGCCAAATTAACAACAGTTGGAATAATATACGCCGTACCGATAATTATGAATACTCTTGCGTTCGGATTCTGGGGCTGGAATTACTAAATGCTTAGGCTTGAGTAATCGTCAAATATTTTATTATATTTTTCGTGAATCATTTTGCGGTCGAATTCCCAGAATTCGGCAAGCATTTTGGCTTGTTCATCTTTGTCAAAATATTCCTGACAGGGATAGAAGAAGTGCTTGTCTTCCTTCTCGATGTGTTTGGGATAAAAATTGCCTAACTGCCGCGCGAAATCTATTATGCGTGGTAATTCGTCTTTGTCGCCTTCTAAATATTTTACTTTGGCCGCAACCAGCGCTGCCGTCGTCTTTCTTCCCCAAACATGCTCGTCCAGCAGTTCCTGCATGATTTTTTTCAATTCCGGCGTAAGATCTTTCTTGGCCAGATCTCTGAAGAGAATTTCCTCTTCCTTACCATGATGAGTGCGGTCGGCGTAAGTGCGCACGAAGTCAACGGCTATATCTATGATGAGAGGATTAACTTTCTTGCTTTTTTCAATATTGTCAATATGAAGCATCATCGAAGAGAGCATTTTTTCAATCAATCTATGTTCCCACATTAACGGTCCGATAGGTTTCATAAACAATCCTCCTTATTAAAATGTAGTATTAATTTATAGCATGAATTTGATTAGTCAATGTTATTTTTATATTGTCTGTCATGACACTACTTATAATTGTTGCAACTCGGTTGCATCTTTGATAATAGTTCGCCATGGTTATAAATTCAAATCATAAAAATGCCCTGCTTACTTTGCAAAACGCCGGCCTTTCTAAAACTTCACAGCGTATTGCTGTTTTGAATATTTTACTCAAAGCAACAAAACCGCTTAATGTAAGCACTATTCGCCAGTCGCTGGAAAACAAAGCCAACATTGATAAAGTAACAATTTATCGCATTTTATCTCTTTTCAGACAACGTGGTATCATCCGGGAAATTGCTTCCGCAGGCGGCGCTAATTATTTTGAAATGGTCAATTTAGAAAAACCATTGCATCCCCATTTCAGCTGTCGCAACTGTGGAGAATTTACCTGCCTGGAGCCATTATCTTTTACACGGGCATCGGAGCTGATTTTATATAAAGATGATTACAGCATTGATCATATCGAAATTAATATATCCGGCCTTTGCAGCGATTGCCGTACGTCAGCAAAAACAAAAATATCATTGTATAAATAGGAAATATTATCATGTCTCTAAGAAAAATATCTCTTATCTTTCTCCTTTTGTTATCTTTACTTCTGTCCTCCTGCCAACCGGCAAAGGAATCAGACAGGGGAGATAAAAAACTAAAGGTAATTGCCACAATTTTTCCCATCTACGATTTTGCATGCAATATCGGAGGAGATAAAATCAAAGTAACCATGCTTCTGCCACCGGGAACAGACGCGCACCATTACGAATTAAAGCCCGAAGATATAAAAAAGGTCAGCAAAGCTGATATTTTCCTTTTCACCAACTTTGAAATGGAACAGTGGGCATATAAAATCATCAACGCCGCCGAAAAAAATACCAATATGCTGGCCGTAGAGACCGGAGCCGGAGCTGTCTTGCTGCCGTTCAATGAAGAGGATGGAGTTCGTGGAGAGCATGGAAATCATATTTCCAAATTTGATCCGCATCTCTGGCTGGACCTGGATAACGCACAGAAAATGGTTGATAACATTGCCGCCACATTTATTAAAAAGGATTCTCGCAATAGTGATTATTACTTAAGAAATGCTCGTGATTACAAGCTTAAGCTAACCGCTCTGGACCAACGATATCGTACAGAATTAAACGGTTGCAAAACAAAAATAATTTTGCACGCCGGTCACTGGGCGTTCGCTTATCTGGCTAAAAGGTATAATATAAAATATGTTGCTGCTTATAACATATCGGCGGATGCCGAACCTTCGCCGCAAAAGACGATTGCTTTGATCGAACAAGTAAAGAGTCAGAAAGTTCCTTATATTTATTATGAAGACATGATTAGTCCCCGTCTGGCCCGAATGATTGCCGCAGAAACAGGAGCCGGTTTACTGAAACTCAATAACGGGCATGACCTAAGTAAAGAGGATATTAAAAACGGTGCATCTTTTATTTCATTGATGGAAACAAATCTGACTAGTTTAAAAAAAGGAATGCGATGTCCATGAACGTCATCAACGTTGATAATTTGACCTTCTGCTACAACGGCCTGGAAGCTATCAGTAATATTTCCTTTACCGTAAAAAAAGGCGATTATCTGGGCATTGCCGGGCCCAACGGATCCGGCAAAAGTACGCTGATTAAAAATATTCTGGGCATCCTGAAGCCGCAAAAGGGGAATATTAATATTTTTGGTCAACCTTTAATTTTTTTCCACCAGTGGGATAGAATCGGTTATCTGCCTCAGCGAATAAGCTCCTTGAATAATCACTTCCCCAGTACTGTAGAAGAAATAGTTCAATTGGGCATGAAAAAAAGAAATACAATAGCTTTAAAGCGTACTCTGGGAATGATGGGAATCGCGCATCTTGCCGACCGTCTGATCGGTGAACTCTCTTATGGCGAACAGCAGCGCACAATTTTAGCGCGAGCTTTAATCAGTCAACCGGATTTACTCATTTTCGATGAACCAACAACAGCTCTTGATCCGGAAACAAGAGAAATTTTTTATTCATTGACCAGCGAAATGAACCGAACCTATGATACTACTATTATTCTTGTTACTCACGACACAGGTATTATTGGAAAGTACGCCCGTAATCTTCTTTATCTTGACAAAAAAGTAATCTTTTACGGAACATTTGAAGATTTTTGTACTTCACCTGATATGGCCGGATTTTTTGGATCGACCAGTCAGCATATGATCTGTCATCAGCACGATAAAGCGGAGAGCAACGTTTGATGGGCTTAGGCGATATACTTAATTATGAATTTGTTCAACGCGCCATTTTGGCGGGTATGCTGATCGCTGCCATTTCCTCCATACTGGGAGTTTTTCTTGTCTTACGTCGTTTCTCTCTGATTGGCGATGGACTTGCTCATATTACCTTTGGCAGTGTTGCAATTGTAATCCTGATCGGAGTCAGTCCTGCCTATATTACCTTGGCGGCCCTGCCCCTGGTGATGCTTTCATCGCTAGCTATTCTCAAACTGACTCATTCCCAGCGCATCCACGGAGACGCGGCCATCGGCATCGTCTCTTCACTCGGAATCGCTACAGGTATTATTCTGGCCGGATTATCCGGCGGTTACAATCTTGATTTATTCAGTTATCTTTTCGGCAATATTCTAACCGTAACACAAACAGAACTCTGGCTTTCATTTATTGTTTTTTTAATTACAGTAGCCACGGTAGTTATTTTTTATAATGATTTTTTGGCAATTACTTTTGACGAAGAGCTGGCCCAGACAATGGGCATCAAAACAAAAAGAATCAATGTGCTTCTCTTTCTATTGACGGCAGTCGCAGCAGTTTTAGCTATGAAAGTAGCAGGCATTATGCTCGTTTCAGCTATGCTGATTTTACCGCCTCTAACTGCTTTGCAGCTATCCATGAGCTTCAAAAAAACCATTATAGCCGCTGCTTGTTTTTCTATTTTATCAGTAATTTGCGGTATTATTCTCGCTTTTTTGTTGAATTTACCGGCGGGAGGAACTATAGTTATTTTTAACATCTGTTTTCTCTTGCTTATTTCCGGAGCTAAAATAATCTGGCATTTGCCCCGTTAGAAGGCTTCTGGCCATTTAGCGGGACGACTCCAAATAGAAGCAAGGCTTCTCACAAATGCAAGCAATGAGATTTTCTAACGGGGTAAAAAATAAATGGCTCTTTCTACTAATCTTTTTTACCGCTCCAACTTAATTTTTTTGCTGGCTCTGATTTGCGGTATAGCCCTGCCCCAGGGATTCCCCATCGGTAAAACACTGATCTTTCCCGCACTGATTATAATTTTATCCATTACCCTGCTGAGATTTCCCCGCGGTTTCTTCCGCCACCCCGGCCCGCTTTTATCCGCTTCCATTCAAGGCAATATTATGAATTATCTTGTTTTGGGAAATTTTATAATTTTGACCAGTATTTTTTTGATCCAAAAACAGGAGTTTTGGATAGGCATGATATTAATCGCCGCCATGCCGCCTTCGTTAGACATAATTCTTTTGGGCAATTTATCGCGCATTGAAAAGAATTCCGTCTTTACCAGCCTGGCCGGGGCTTATTTAGGCGCTCTGCTGATCATACCGTTAATAGGCTTGGGATTCCTAAAATATATAATTCCGAACTATTGGAACATAATTGTTATAGTACTGGGATTGATTTTACTGCCACTCATCCTATCCAGACTTGTTATTGATAAAGGATGGGATAAAATAATTGAACCATCCAAAGAAACAATTATAGATTACTGTTACTTTGTAGTATTTTACACTATAACGGCAAGTGGCAGAAATCTTCTTATGCGATGGTCTTCCGATCTTTTTGTTATCGCTTTCATTGCTCTTGTCAGCACTTTTATCTTCTCCTTTGCGATCAGGAAAATTGGACTTTATTTCCATAGTAATGAAAATAAGATTATCTCTTTTCTTCTTATGGGCACATTGAAAGACTGCGGATTAGCCGGTGGCATTGCCCTTATTTTATTTAGCCGTGAAGTTGCTCTTCCATCATTGATTTTCGCTGTCTTTACCTTTATTCATATCAACTGGCTTAAATATAAAATGAGTCATATTGATAAAGTTGCAAATATTAATTAAAAAAGATGCAATCTAAGTTTGACAAACTTAAAAATCGACCTATTATAAAAAGAACAATCTGACATTATAAAAACACAGAAAGGAGAATAACTATGGCCATATCATTACCGGAACTCCCCTATGGGAAAGATGCATTAGCGCCTTTTATCAGTGCCAATACCCTGGATTTTCATTATGGTAAGCATCACAAAGCTTATGTGGATAATCTAAACAAATTAATCGCCGGCACTGATCTTGAACAAAAATCGTTGGAAGAAATTATTAAGATTGCCGCTAAAGATCAGGCAAAAGCCGGCATCTTCAACAATGCTGCCCAGACATGGAACCATTCCTTTTACTGGCAATGTCTGAAGAAAGCAGGAGGAGGAGTTGCTACCGGAGCAATCGCGGCAAAGATTAACGCTGTATGGGGAAGTTACGATAAATTTGTTGAAGAGCTGAAAAATGCCGGCGCGACTCAGTTCGGCAGCGGCTGGGCATGGCTGGTTCTGGAGGGAGATCAGTTAAAAATAACAAAGACAGCAAATGCCGATACACCTCTTGCCCACGGTCAAAAAGCACTCCTGACAATTGATGTATGGGAACACGCCTATTACCTGGATTATCAAAACCGGAGGCCTGATTATCTTGCCGCTGTGATTCAAAATTTGATTAACTGGGACTTTGTCAATGCCAATTTAAGATAATATAATTTAAAAGTAACAATCAATAAAAAAAGGGGGCTTAGATCAAGCCTCCTTTTTATTTATAAAAACAGGGGGGTTATTTCTTTTTATCAACGCGCACTTTAAGTTCTTTGCCTACTTTAAAGAAGGGTAATTTTTTAGGTTCAACCTGTATCTTAGTGCCGGTTTTAGGATTTCTTCCCGTGTACGATCCGTATTTTTTTACCACAAAGCTGCCAAAACCTCTGATCTCGATACGCCCATTTTTTTTCAATTCATCGGTGAAACCTTTAAAAATAAGATTAACAACGTCAATTGCCTTTTTTTCCGTCAAGTTTAACTTACTGCTTAAAGTTTCAATAAGACCGGATTTATTCATAGACCCTCCTTAATACTATTTACAACAATGAATCGCTAATATGACAATATATGTTT
This sequence comes from Deltaproteobacteria bacterium HGW-Deltaproteobacteria-2, assembly GCA_002840505.1. NCBI lineage: Bacteria > Deltaproteobacteria > Deltaproteobacteria bacterium HGW-Deltaproteobacteria-2. The sequence goes on from PHBC01000004.1 coordinate 21,640, forward strand.
ATTTTCTCTATGTTAGACGTTATTATTTATTTTTTAGCGAATGTCAAGAAATTTTTACCTATTTTCGTTTGATACATTATCCAGCAGTTGGTCTATTTCTTTTTTGGTCAAATGCCGCCAGTCGCCTTCTTTTAAATTGCCTAAATTAAGACCTCCGATGGCTTCCCGCACCAAAAGAGCTACACGATGGCCGGCAGTTTCAAATCCTCTCCTGATGATCCTATTTTTCCCCTCTCTCAGAGTAAGTCGCAACCAACAGCTTCGATCATTAATTTTTTCTACTTTTAAATTTTCCGGCTTAAAAACACCATCGGGTAACTTAATCCCTTTACCCAATAGTTTTAACTCCTCTCTGGACAAGTGTCCTTGAATTTTTACTCTATATACCTTTGGTTTCTGAAAACGGGGATGCTGCACTTTTTGAGCAAAATCACCGTCATTAGTCAAAAGTAAAAGTCCTTTCGAATCATAATCAAGCCTTCCTACCGGATAAACCCTTTCCTGCATATCACTTAGTAAATCCACAACTGTCGGTCGGTTCTGAGGATCATGAAGGGTGGTAACAAATCCGGCCGGTTTATTCAAAGCAATATAATATTTAGTTTTTCCTAAAGAGATTGTTTTGCCGTCAATTCGAATAATATCTTTTTCGGCATCAGCCTTCTCTCCAAGTTTGGTGATCACAACATTATTAACGCTGACACGACCTTCAGTTATCAGCTTTTCAGCATGGCGTCGCGAGTCAATACCGGCAGTCGCAATAATTTTTTGTATACGTTCTTTCATAAATCAGGAATATCTTCGATATCGATTTCTATTTCTGCGATTTCCTGTTCCGCTATTTTCTGCTCTGTGACTTCATGATTTACAATTCCCTCTTCCAAAATTTCCTGCTCTGTGATTTCCTGACCTTCGATTCCCTGATCTTCAATGTCCTGCTGCTGGTTGAGTTCTTTTAATTCCCGCAAATTCGGCAAATCAAGGAGATCTTTCAGATTGAACACTTCCAGAAATCTTCTGGTTGTCCCGTAGATAATGGGCTTGCCGGGCACGTCCTTGCGTCCGACAATGCGCACAAGCTTTTTATCCAAAAGGCTCTTGAGCGGACCTCCTACATCTACTCCGCGAATGCTTTCGATTTCGGATTTAACAATGGGCTGTTTATAAGCGACGATTGCGAGCGTTTCCATCGCCTGCGGAGATAAGGAATGAGGTTTTGAGCTTTTCAACTTTTTAATCCACTGGCCAAGTTCAGGATTGGTTCGGAACTGAAAACCGCCGGCAACTTCCTGCAAAAAAATACCCCCATCCCGTTCATTATATTCCAATACAAGCTGATCAATTATTTCTTTAATTTCCTTTTTTTCCACTTCCGGAAAAACAACACGAATTTTTTCAGGCGCCAACGGCGTATCGGAAGCGAAAATCAGAGATTCAATTATTGCTTTAATTTTTTCCATTTATGACTCCACGGCCGGAAATATCCGGATAACCCCAAAAATTGAAGTTTGATAAGCTTTAATCATTCTCAACTTAATTAATTCCAGTATAGCCAAAAAAGTATAGATGATGCGCCGGCGATCTCTTTTCCCTTTGAGCAAATCTTCAAAAGTCGAGCTTTTTGTTACGGATAAATGATCCATTACTTCGTTGATTATATCAGTAAGAGACAGTTTTTCCAAATCAATTTCCAAAAGTTCCTTTCTATCCAGTTGCGAAACAACGCGATGAAAAGCCTCTATAAGCTCGAAAACGCTTACTTCGATGAGCTCTTCTTCCTCCGTGGTTGTCTTTTCAGCTTCTTCCGGCAGTAGCGCGGCCCGGGTAAACACGTCTCTCTCCAGGAGCGGTCTTTCTTTTAGATTTTCTGCTGCTTCCTTAAATGTCTTATGTTCAAGAAGCTGCCTGACCAGTTCGGCTCGGGGATCTTCCTCTTCTTCTTCCGGTTCATCAGGCGGAGGCAGGAGCATCCTGGATTTAATATGAATAAGCGTTGCAGCCATGACCAGATATTCTCCGGCCAGATCGAGATTAAGCTCTTTGATAATTTTCAGGTATTGGAGATATTGCTCGGTAACCAGCGCTATCGGGATATTATAGATATCGATTTCATTTTTCTTTATCAGATACAAAAGAAGGTCCAGCGGACCTTCAAAGATGTCCAGTTTAACAGCATAATTTGATATTTGTTCATTATCCATAATGTTGATGATATAAGTCAGTTTATAGATACGGCAACGCCGTCTTAATCATTTAATTAATCCGAGACTAAAATCTCTACATCCGGAAACGACTTTCAGTGGACAAAATTTTTCACCTTTAATCAATTATATATTAACCGCGGCACGCACTTCATTCATTGTCTGACGTGCTATTTTTATCGCTTTTTTGTTTCCTTCTTCTATGATCGCGTTAATTTCATCCATATGACTTATGTAGTAATCCATACGTTCATGAACGGGATTAAGTTTTTCGGCTATCTGCTTGGCCAGTATCTTTTTGCAGTCCGTGCAACCAATTCCAGCTTTCCGGCATTCAACATCAATCTCTTTGACTTTGTCCGGCAAAGAATACAATCCGTGAAAAGTGAAAACATTGCATATTTCAGGATTTCCGGGATCACTCTTCCTCATCCGCTGAGGATCGGTAAACATGGAGCTAATTTTATGCAGCAGCGTCTTTCCCCGGTCGCTGATGTAAATAGAATTATCGTAGGATTTGCTCATCTTTCTCCCGTCAATTCCCAGCAGTTTGGGCACGCTGGTTAAAAGCGGTTCCGGAACAGGAAATATTTCTTTATAGAGAAAATTAAAACGGCGGGCTATCTCGCGGGTAAGCTCAACATGGGGAAGCTGATCAATACCGACAGGCACACCATAGGCTTTATACATGATAATATCGGCGGCCTGCAGCACAGGATAACCCAGAAAACCGAAAGTGGATAAATCCTTGCTGGACAGTTCCGATTTCATTTCCTTGTAAGTTGGATTTCTTTCCAGCCAGGCCAGTGGAGTAATCATCGAAAGCAGCAAAAACAATTCGGCATGTTCCTTAACCGCTGATTGAACAAAAAGCGTGCTCTTTTGCGGATCCAGACCGGCACTGAGCCAGTCTATCACCATATTGACGATGTTATCCTTGATGCCTTCAGTGGAACTGTATTCACTGGTAATCGCATGCCAGTCAGCAACAAAATAAAAACAATCATATTTGCCGCTTTCCTGCAATTCAATCCAATTTTGCAAAGCTCCATGCAGATTGCCCAGATGCAGTTTGCCCGTCGGTCTCATTCCACTGAGAATTCTCTTTAATTCCAAAACAAAACTCCTTGTAAACTATTTTTTCATGGTAAATGCACTAAGGCCTCCGGATATTACGCTGAAAATGCGGAGGCCTTAGTTGTACTATAACTGAATAATTTATTATTTTACTTTACTGGCCAGATCCTTGCCTGCCTTAAATTTTACGACTTTCTTTGCGGGAATCTTGATAGCTTTTCCGGTCTGAGGATTCCTGCCCTCTCTCGCCTTCCTCTTCACTACCGAGAACGTACCAAATCCTACAAGAATAAGTTTACCGCTTTTCTTAAGCTCTTTGGCAACGGCTACTTCGTATGCCTCCAGTGCTTTTGCCGCTTTGTCTTTGGTGACACCTGCCGATTTTGCTATAACCCCGACTAATTCTGCCTTCGTCATTTTCTAAAATCCCCCTTTCATAAAATCAAATTCCTGTTTTTATTATGAACCGTTTTTGCGGCCATCTCCAAAGCTTTTAACATTCAACCCGGCGAAACACCTTTATCAATTTCATTAAAGAAGCACAAACTTCTTGAGCGTCCATCGAAAGTAAATTTGATACTTCTACTGCTTGCTTATTTGTTTGGATAGCTGTCTTTCTTCTTAAATTAGCGCAAGAACTAGCACAACTAAAATTAACAATCAAGGGAAAAATGATTTTTTCCTGTTAATATTTCAATCGTTGAAGGGCTTTCTTAATTGATTATGCTCATTATAGCAATAACTTTTTTAACTGGAAGATTTACTGTATACGGATCGAATGCACGCTTCTTTACAAAAAAGAACCTTTATGTTAAGACCCGTCGCAATGGATTCAGGTATGTTATGCAAAGCTCCAATATAGAAAAAGTAAAGACATGGTTTGTCCTGTCCCGTCCGCCTTTCCACACTGTCGGTATACTTCCTTTTGTACTGGGAACACTTCTGGCATACAAAATCAATGCTACATTCAATATGGAGATTTTCCTGCTCGGGGTTATAGCGGTTATCCTGATTATGCTGTCAACTTATCACTTGGGAGAATATTTTGATTATAAGGAAGATGAAATATCCCAGCGTTTATATAAAAGTAATTTTGCCGGTGGTTCAGGCGTCATTCCGGCTGGGACCATGCCCCGTTCTGTAGCTTTATGGACCGGTTTGATTTCTTTTCTCCTTGCTGGCGCCATTGGTGTTATTCTGCAATTTGTTTTAAAAACAGGCCCCTATACTTTGCTTTTAGGCTGCCTGGGCGCCTTCCCGGGCTTTTTTTATTCCACGAAACCGATCAGACTGGTGCAAAGAGGCTTTGGTGAAATATTCATCGGCTTCTGCTACGGCTGGCTTCCTGTCGCCTCGGCTTATTATATCCAGACAGGAGCAGTTCACCCCGTTATTCACTGGATGGCTATACCCATTGGCCTGACGATATTTAATGTAATTCTGCTTAATGAATTTCCGGACTACGAAGCGGATAAAGCTACGGACAAAAAAAATCTGCTTTATCGTATCGGGAAGAGAAACGGAAATTTTCTATATATCGCCTTTTCCTTACTGGCCTCAGCGGCAGTGCTTGCCTCACCATTCTTCGGCATTGCTTCTAAGATTGTCTATCTCTATCTGCCTGTATTAAGTATTTCTTTATTTATTGTTGTGATGATGCTACGCGGCAAGTATGAAGACAAGAAAATGATGGAGAAATTATGCGGCTTGAATATAGCAGTCAATCTGGGAACGTCTCTTGTTTACATTCTGACATATATTTAAAATTCAAATGAAGACTAAAAACAAAGTTAAAGCATTTTATAATCCACCCTCATTGTTGTTTAAACAACTGGGCAGTTCCATGCTCATGGGATATCTGAACCGCTGGCAGAATTTCCCCGGGTGGGTATTGAAATACGGTTTTCGATCCATACCTGTAGCCAACGGTTCCTGGGGTATGGGTTGTATCGGATATCCGGGACATCCTGTCTGGGAAGTAACCGGAGCATGCAACCTAAGATGCATTCATTGCCACGCCATTAGCGGTAATGCCGATCCCGATGAACTTACCACTGATGAAGGAAAAAGACTCATTGACATGATCGCCTCCGTCAGCGAATTCCGCACATTAATATATACAGGCGGCGAACCACTGGTGAGACCGGACATCTTTGAATTGCTCAGACACTCTCAAAAGGCGGGGCTTGCCAATATCGTCGCCACCAACGGAACATTAATCGATGAAGAAATGGCTTTTAAATTGAAAGATCACGGCGTCGTCTGCAATGCCATCAGTATTGACGCAGCAAATCCTGATATTCACGACATGGTCCGCAACAAACCGGGAGCATTTGACCTGGCGCTTCGCGCTATTGAAGCCACTAAAAAAGCAGGTATTCTTTTACAAATAAACACTACAGCAATGGAATACAATATACCTAATTTACCTGAGCTCATCGATTTCGTTGACAACTGCGGTGCCGGAATCATGCTGATGTATCAGCTCGTTGCTGTCGGTCGCGGAGAAAAGATTGAAAAGGCCACATTAAAGAAAGCTGCCAATCAATACCTGAGTGAACTGATCGCGCTCAAACAAAAAACAGCTCATACAATAATAGAACCGGTCGCCGGCCCTCAATACTGGCCTCATCTGCTGGAGAAAAACGGTATCCGCGATGGCCTCATGCTGAAACTTGCCGGCAAGGTTTTCCATGGCTGCGCGGCCGGGCGAGGCTTTGTTTACGTTAAAGCCAACGGCGATGTCTGGCCATGTCCATTTGTGGAAGTAAGCGCCGGCAATGTCAAAAAGATGGATTTCAAAGATATTTACTATGAATCAACTGTTTTTCGGAATTTACGTAACAGAGAAAAACTCTTAAAAGGCGTTTGCGGTGAATGCAACTATAAAACGGTATGCGGCGGCTGTCGTGGACGAGCGTTGGCCTATAGCGGAGATTATCTGGCAGAAGATCCTCGCTGCTTTATACATGAAACAACAAAACACCACCCGTAAAGTAAGTTCATCCTGGTAAGAGAGGTAATATGAATACGATAGAAATCAATAAGGATCAGTTCATAGAATTGCTGAAAAATCACAACGACAAACCTTTCGTTATGTTGAACCTCCTGAAGTTTAAAAAGATGGCGGCAGGAATTCATACGTTCGTTATATCAAAGAAGCATCAAGATTTGTGGAAGAAGAATAAATAAACAAGCATTTTGAAGTAATAAGGCATTTTGAAAAAAAATTATTTCTTCAATAATAAATACAATTCTCCATCTTCCTTGAGAGTGCCGGCTGTATTTTCTGCTTTCGTGCCAAATCCGCAGAAAATATCCACCCTACCCGGACCTTTTATTGCCGAACCTTTATCCTGACTGAGCACAAAACGCGAAAAGTTTACCCGTTCTTTAATATTGCCATCTGCATCGAAAACCGGTTTGCGCAAACTGATAAAGGCCAGTGCTCCTTCCGGAAAATAATCCGGATCGGTCGCTATTGTTCTGTCCGGGGTTACTGATTCTCCTAAAGAACCGACAGGGTCTTTTTCCAAAAAGCGAAAGAATGTATATCTTTCATTATGACTCAAAACATCATAAATTTCCTGCTCACTCTTACCTTTTAAGAATTCGTGGCGATAAGAAGCTTCAAAGCTTTGTATCCTGCCACCTTCCAGCATATATTTGGTTACACTGCGGAAAGGTCTGCCATTGGTCTGCGCAAAACCAACTGTCAAAATAGTACCATCTTCCAGTTTAATTTTACCGGAACCCTGTATGTGCAGAGAAAACAACTCCACCGGATCTGATACCCAGACAAGTTCCAGGTTTTTTTCCTGTAAAACCCTCTCAACGTCAATTTCGCGGCGGCTGTAATAGGGAACGAATTTACCGTTATTCATCCGGCCGATCTGGCTTTCTTTTTTAACTAAATCAGGCGGTACACGATAAAGCGGATACCTGTATTTCTCGGTGCGTTTAAGAGAACCTTCGAGCAAAGGCTCGTAATAACCGGTAAAAAGCACACCGTTGGTGGTGGAACCGGCAACACGATACACATTAAATTCTGCGACAATTATTTTGTTTAAATCGGCTTTATTGCCCGTCTTGCGCACAATTGCGTGAAATGTTTTAAGTGTTTCCTTTAATTGTTGCGCGCTGATCAACCTGTCTGCGACACGGTAAACTTTGTTGCGTCCGGCATTTTCATAATAATTAATACTGCGTTCAATCGCCAATTCCAGCGAATCCGTATCAAGATCATCGGCAAAATCAATGTCTTTGGCGGCAATGGGAATAAAAACATCGGAAGGCTTTACCGGATATTTCGGAACGCCGCGTAAACAACCGCTAAGCGACAAGACAAATATTAATAACAAAATGACATTGAGCCAGCGTTTCATACCATTTCGTTTTCGAAGGATAACGAGGCGGCAAGGAGGAGGCGACGAGGCGTATTGTACATACGTTGAGGAAGCCGAAAGATCCCGCATTCGCGGGACAGGCTCCGCCAACAAAGTTAGCCGAATAAAACGAGATGGTATCATAGTTCCACAATCATCGCCACTTCATCGCAGTAGTCGGGATATTTGGAACAGCGGAAACAATCCGCCCAGATCTTTTCCGGCAGCAAATTCTTGTCAATCTCCTTAAACCCTAATCTAATAAAAAAATCCCTTTTGTAAGTAAGTGTGAATACTTTAAAAAGACCCAAAGTAATGGCTTCGGAAATACATGCTTCCACGAGTTCTCGGCCAATACCTCTTTTGCGATAATTTTCATCTACATAGAGTGAACGTATTTCCGCAAGATTTTCCCATATGATATTCATTGCGCAAATACCGGTCACCTGTGATTTGTCTTCATCATAATAAACAAAAAAATCTCTCAAAGAATTATAAATATCCATTAGAGAACGGGGCAGCATTTCGCCTTTTCCGGACGACAAATTTATCAGGCGGTGAATAGTTTTCACATCATCAATGCGCGCTTTTCTCAGCATTTTTTATCTCCTAAATTAAAATCCAGATGCTTTAGATCCTTTTATCATTTCCCGGGCATGCTCCCGTGTTGTTTCGGTTACATTCACACCACCAAGCATGCGACTGATTTCTTCAACTTTCTGTTCACCATCAAGTTCTTTTATAAATGTTATCGTCCTACCCTTAGTAACCTTTTTGGAAACATGCAGATGATTATCTCCAAAACAGGCAATTTGGGGTAAATGTGTTATACAGATAACCTGATGATTGGCGGAGACAGCTTTCAATTTCCGGCCGACAATCTCAGCCACGGCTCCTCCGATTCCATTATCCACTTCGTCAAAAACAATTGATGCCACGGAACCGGTGCGCGACAAAACATTTTTCAAAGCCAGAATTATCCGCGATAATTCACCACCAGACGCAATACTGTTTAGTGGTTTTGACTCTTCGCCTTTATTCGCTGTGAGGTAAAATTCAATCTCGTCTCCTCCCGTTTGCTCGAATGATTCAACGTTTTTATCAGCGGCACATTTATTAAAATTAACATGGAAAGAAGCATAAGGCATATTCAATTCGTGTATTTCTTTATCCACCGCCTCCTGCAATTTATTCGCCGTCTGTTTTCTGATTCGGGAAAGTTCGAGCGCCTTTTGGCGTAGATTCTTTTTTATTATTTCTTCTTCCCTGTTTAGCTTTTCCAGCTCTTCCTCCACCGAAGAAACCTTGTTCAAATCTTCTTCTATTTCCTGCTTCCGGCGCAGAACATTTTCCAGAGAGCCGCCGTGTTTGCGTTTAAGCCGGTTCAGAACTTCAAGGCGCTCATCGATAAGTGCCAGCCGCTCTGAATCAAAAAAGAGAGCTTTACCGTAATCACGCAACGCCAGAGCTGTTTCCTGCAAAGTGATAAAGCTTTCATCAATATCCTTGTCGGCAAGCTGGAAACTGACGTCTATTTTCTTAATTTCTTTTATCTGACTCTGCACTTCCTTCAATTTAACAATGGCGGAATCCGTTTCTCCATAGAGCAAATCATAGGCATGATTAGCCCAACCGGACAATTTCTGAAAATTAGCGATAACTTTTTTTTCATCGGCCAGCGCTGCGTCTTCCGCCGGTTGGGGATTAATATCCTGAATCTCTTTTAGCTGAAATTTAAACAGATCAGTTTTTTCTTCCCGGCTTTTGCTCAAATCCTGTAATTTTTCTATCTGCGCCCTGATCTGCCGATACTGATTATAAATTTCTTCGTAGGCTGATCTGTCAGGCAGGCACCGGCCGAACTCATCCAGAATGTTAATATGATTTTCGGCGTTGAGAATTATCTGATGTTCACGCTGACCGCAAATATTAATCAACCATTCACTGACGGAAGCCAGATTACTCAGCGTCGCCATTTGTCCGTTGATGAACGCTTTGTTCTTACCTGTGTGCGAAATAATCCGACGAATGATCAACCCTTCTTCGTCAGGAAAACCCATGGTCGCAATTTTATCCCGCAATGGCTTATTGGTGGAGATATCAAAGACTGCTTCAACAGTAGCCGTGTCAGCCTGAGTTCTGATTATTTCCGTCGTCGCTCTGTCGCCCAGAAGAAGACTTACCGCACCGATAATTATTGATTTACCGGCGCCGGTTTCGCCGGAAATAATATTCAATCCCTTGCCAAAAGAAACTTGGAGTTCATCAATGATGGCAAAATTTTTAATGCTCAATTCATTAAGCATTCTTCTTTTTTCTAGCTCCCGGAGGTAAGTCACCCCAACCGAGCTTGGAACGCAGAATTTCACCGTAGCTGCGGTAGGGAGAAAGAACCAGCATTGTCGCATGCCTGGATCTTTTAACAGTTACGACATCGCCGGACACAATTTTGTAAGCTTCCTGTCCGTCCAATGTCAATATAGCACCTTTATCCTTGGACCAGAGAGTTATTTTCAGAATAGAATCTTCCGAAAAAATGATGGGACGATTAGTCAGAGTATGGGGGCAGATGGGATTAATAATAATCAAGTCTTTTCCGGGAAAAACAATGGGACCACCGGCGGAAAGCGAATAAGCAGTGGAACCGGTGGGAGTGGAAACAATCAGACCGTCTCCTTTATAAGTTGTCAGATACTTGCCGTTAACCTCCAGTTCCAGTTCATTCATACGGGAAAGACTGCCGCGATTAATTACTACATCGTTTAAAACACTGCCGACATCGGTAACGGTTTTACCGTGCCTGATGCTCACATCAAGCATCATCCTTTTTTCCGTTTCGAATTTCCCTCCGATAATCAACTCCAGAGCCGAGTGGGTTTCGTTTAAATTTACTTCGGTAAGGTAGCCGAAACTGCCCATATTTATTCCCAGAATAGGAACTTTATGTCCGGCCACATAACGAGCCGCGCGCAACATAGTGCCGTCTCCACCCAAAACAACAATAAGCTCCGATTTTTTTGCTAAATCAGTTCTATTCAGTCCTCCATTAAGAGCAACTTTTCTGGAAATTTCCATTTCCAGAAATACTTTCACGCCCTTTTCTTCCAGCCATTTTTTCAACGATTTAACGTGGTCGGCAATCTTTTCTTTTTCAAGGTTGGCGATAATGCCAATTTTTTTAATTTTCATTTACTTAGACCTCGGAATATGGAGCTCACTAACACAAAATAAAAACTCTGTCTATGGATAATATTTCACAAATATGTTCATAAAATATTTGATGTTTTAGGACAATTACGAACATAAATTCTTGACATATTAGGATTGAATAATATACGGTGCACCCCGTCGAGGTGTTAATTATGGGATTACTTAAAGGAAGTTTTACTTTCGCGCGTTTTCATGTAGAAGGCCAGTTGCCGCAGGCATTTTTAAATTTCGTCAACAGCCGTATTAAAGCCAACGCGTATAGGGACGCATCCAAATCAACCGAAGAAAAAAGGCTGGGCTGGGTTTCTCTTACCGACGTATTGGATACCGATTTCGAAAAAGCCAATTACGCGCTGGGCGATTACCTTATTTTCTCTTTGCGCATTGACCGTAAACTTATTTCACCCAAGCTGATGAAAATCAAACTGATGGAAGAAGAAAGGCGATTTCTTGCCCAAAATGGTAAAAACAGAATCAACAAAGCAATGGCCGCGGGAATTAAAGACAAAGTAAAGCTGGAACTTCTGACCAGACTCGACGCTATACCATCCTTTTACGATGTTTGCTGGGGTGTGGGGCAAAAAACAATTTATTTTTCTTCACTTGCCGAAAAGGTAGTTGACGATTTTGCTGATATGTTTAAAAAAACATTTGCGCTGAATCTTAGACCTTTCTCTCCGCAGGAAAATAATCTGATAACAAAAAATCCCGAATCGGCAGATACGGCTTCTTTGACCGGCCGGGAATTTCTGACTTGGCTCTGGTTCAAATCGGAAGAACGAAACGGCAGGATAAAAATTTCGGAAACAAAAGAAGTTGAACTTAATTTTTTAAAAAAAATAGTTTTAGAAGCAGGAGAAGGCGAATATTCACAGGGAGTCGTCTGCCATGGAATTCACGCTGAACACAAAGAAGGCAAGGAAGCAATACGCCAGGGGAAAAAAGTTAAAGAAGCGGGAATCAAACTAATTCATGATAAAAATGAATGGGAATTTATTCTTAAAGCGGACTCTTTCCATTTTCAATCTTTGAAACTACCCGTGACAGACCGGCAGGATAACGAGGAAGACCAGTCGGGAATACTTCTGGAGCGTATTTACCTTATTGAAGAAGCTGTCAAAACAATTGACAATCTCTACGATTCCTTTTTACAAATCCGTTATTCTCCGCAATGGGAAGGGAAAGAAAAAAAGCTGTTGGCTAAGTGGCTTGAACACCACTAATCCTGCTTCTAAATCAAAGATGATATCGAGACGGTAGTGAAACTCGAATTACAGGAATGAAATGAACTGTAATTCGTCAGTTGAACTATCCCGCTTCAGCGGGGCTAGGAGGGGGCAACGAGACGTATTGAACATACGTTGAGGAAACCAACGATCCCGATGAATCAGGACCAACAAAGATAGCGCTTTGATTTAGAAGTGGGACTTAAAGATGCAGATAGGGTCTCATAATATCTTCCAGTTTTTTTCTGATATTTTCAAATTCGGTTTTATCCATTTTTCGTGGTAATTCTATTTTAGGAAGAAATTTTACAGTAACGCAGGAAAAAGGTTTAGGAATCATAAATTTGTCCCAACTGCCCATGTACCAGGCACGATCGGCAATTACAACTGAAGGAATAATCACGGCTTTAGCGCCGTGGGCGATAGCAATTGCCCCGGGCTTGACTTCTCCCGCTGGACCACGCGGTCCATCAAGGAGATGCACCGCCAGACGATAATCCCTTAACCTGCGGATCATTCCTTTAAGAGCTGCAGCGGCACTTCGGGAAGAAGAACCCCATACCGTATAAAACCCCGCCCACCGGGCAATACCAGCGGCAATCTGCCCGTCCAGACTTTTGGAAGACATTAAAGCGGGTCGATATTTTCTATATCTTTTAGCGAAACGAATCCCCGCAAAAAACTGTTGATGCCACCCGCAGAGAAGAACTTTTCCTCCCTGCTCCAGATAATTGAACCATTCTTCTTCATTTTCTATTTTTATTCGCAGAGTCGCGCAATAAAGACGGATTATCCCGTAAATAATTATTCCGGCAGGTTTTGTTTTGGCTATCTTCCGCAATTCTTTAAACATCTATGTTTCTCCATTTTTTTACATTCTTAAAATAATCACGAATGGTTTTTTAGCGCAAGTAAGATTTTTTGACTTGATTATCAATAGATGATTGGTTTAGTGTAGTACCTCATAAATATTCATACAATCTGTCATTTCGAAGTGCCGCATGCGCGGGACTATACTCCGCGAGAACTCTTAATAAAAAATAAAAGAGATCTCCCCCTGGTCGATATGACAATGTTCTATTGAGAAACTAAACCTGATATTTTAAAGGCACGTCGTTTGCCGGGAAGAATATTTACGGGGAAATTTTATGACTCATTCTCTGTTAATTGAAGCCATGAAAAAAACTGATTTTTATTCCCACCGTCCGGCAGAGGTTAAGTTTATCGAAACGCATATTTCTTATGTTTTTATTGCCGGAGACCTCGTCTATAAAGTCAAAAAGCCGGTTAAATTTGATTTTCTCGATTTCACCACTCAGGAAAAAAGAAAATTTTACTGCGAAGAAGAGTTGAGATTGAATAAACGTCTTGCCTCCGGCACATATCTGGATGTCATAGCCATATCTCTGGACGCCAGGGGAAATATCACGCTCAACCAAGGAGTTGAAATTGTTGATTATGCCGTACGAATGAAAAAACTTCCCGCTGATAGAATGCTCAAGACACTGCTTTTCCAAGGGCTGGCCGATGAAAAAGATATGGATAATCTGGCTAAAAAAATTGCTGCCTTTCATCAAGAAGCTCAAACCGGCGGCCATATTGACGAAATGGGAAATATTGAAAACATTCGTCACAACAGTGAGGAAAATTTCGCAGAAACATTAAACTATATCAATGTAACAATTCCTGAATATCAGTACAAATTCATCAAAGATTATACGGAAAAATTTTTAGCCGAAAACAAAGCTCTTTTTGAAAAAAGAGTCACCGATCATAAAATCAGGGATTGCCACGGCGATTTGCATCTGGACCATATCTGTATTGCCAATGAAATAATCATTTTTGACTGCATCGAATTTAACGAACGTTTCCGGTGCGGCGACGTCGTGGAAGATGTGGCTTTTTTAACTATGGATATTGATTTCAACGGTTATTCCCACTACGCCGACGCTTTTATAGAATCCTATATCAGATATTCCGGCGATACCGATCTGTCCGTATTGTTAAATTTTTATCGCTGTTATTATGCCTACGTGCGCGGAAAAGTAACCAGTTTTCGTCTGGATCAGGAGGAACTTCAAGAAAATGAACGCGAACAGATTACAAAAACCGCGACACAATATTTTGATCTTGCTTATACTTACGCCGCCCGCCTGGATAAACCAGTAATGATTTTAACCGCGGGATTAATGGGTTCAGGAAAAAGCTACCAGGCAAGAAAACTGGCCGCCCGCCTGGGCGCGGAAATCATACGCACCGATATATTGCGCAAAGAATTATTCGACATGAAACCAACCGAACGGCGTTACGAAAATTTCGGAAAAGGAATTTATTCCGAAGACGTCTCCCGCTTTATTTATGACAAGACATACGAACTGGCCGAACAAAAAATTAAACAGGGCAAATCCGTAATCATTGACGCTTCTTTCAAGAAACGGGCTGAGCGACAAAAAGCTATAGAGATGGCCAAGAATCGCAGCACTCTCTTTTATATCCTGGAGTGCATCTGCCCTGATGAAATTACCAGAAAAAGACTGGAGAAGAGGATGCAGGAAAACGACAATGCTTCGGACGGCCGATGGGAATTGTTTCAGGAGCAAAAAAAAGATTTCGACGAAATTAACGAAATACCGGCGGATTGCTACTTTAAGATTGACACTTCCGCCAACCCGGAAATTGCCCGGCAGAAAATTATCAGAAAAATTAAGATGGAAAACTAATTTTCAGAGAGTCTCACTATTTTTTTGAAGCTTTCTTTTCTTCTTCTTTCTTTCTTCTTTCTTCTTTACGTTTTAGTTTCTCTATCTTCTTTAGTCTTAATTGTTCTTCTTCGGCAATTTTAGCCTTGGTTTCACTGATGAAATATTCTACCTTATAATCAAGGCCGACATTAGGATACTCACGTGCCAACTCTTCAAAACGCGAGAGGGCAGCCTGATATTTTTTCTGTCTCATATAAAATTTAGCTACGTAAAATTCATGCTCCGCCAGCTTTTGTTTGCATTCCCGAATGAGTTTTTCAGCCATAGCGGAAAATTTACTTTCCGGAAAACGCGCAACAAGTTTTTCCCATTCTTTTTTAGCTTGAATTGTTTCCGTCTGGTCGCGATCAATATCTCCTATCTGATTATAATGGCACATTCCCAACTGATAAAGCGCATAAGGTACATTTTCATTTACAGGATGAAGAGCGATAAAGTCGCCGTAAGCGTTTTCTGCTTCCGCATATTCTTTATCGCTGTACAAGGAATCAGCGATACCTATTTCCGCTAAAATCGCCAGATCGTGCAACGGATATTCTTCTTTGAGCCGCAGGAAATATTCCTGTGCTTTTTTATAATGACCGCCATTAAACTCGACGGAAGCTCGCGAGTACAGTCCTTCTGGAGTCGCCTTAGTCGGTTCATGTTTGCCGAAAATATTAACAAACGAGCAACCGCTGCAAAACAAAGTCAGCAATAAAATTAATAAAACTGTATTTGATCCCACTGTCTTTCGGAATATTTTAAAATTCATACATCTCAACCTTTTCGCGGCAAGTTCGCGATTTATAAACTTTTTTTAACAAAACTTTCCAGTCTTTCTTTAGGGACAAGACCGATGAGCGTGTCCAGGACTTTGCCGTCTTTAAAGAGAATAAGAGTTGGTATACTGCGAACGCCGTAATTAATTGCTGTTTTCTGATTTTCATCAACATTTAACTTCATGATTTTAACACTATCTTTTAATTGTTCAGCAAGTTCCTCAACAATAGGACCTATGGCTTTACAAGGCCCGCACCATGGTGCCCAAAAATCAATTAGTACCGGTTTGTCGCTTTTAAGAACTTCACCTTCAAAATTATCGTCGGTGGCAACACCTAAGAATTGACTGGTCATGAATTACGTCCTCCATAACTTTTTTATCGCTGGTTTATATGTCATAATAGAACTCAGAAAGTCAAATGCTATCTGATAGCATAAAAACAGCTGCGTCTTTGACTACTTTTAATTAATTTGCTATAAAAGCATAAGTAGCAAAGGAGATATTATGGGTCTTTTGGGAGTTATTTCCAACAAATTAGTCATAGAAAGAAGCGATTTATTAAGAAATAGCGTAACCAGATCGATGAGAAATGAATATGGCCGGGCATCAGTTCTACTCAAAGACAGAATGGCATGGATTATCAGACATGGCAACACCCCAAATGACTATGTTTTACCGCATTTGATTAATTATCGTGCTAATTTACAAGCGCTGAAAGATCTGGGCGTAACCGAAATAGTCAGTATTAATTCCACGGGTTCATTAAAAAAAGATTTATATCCGGGAATGATAGTTATTCCCGATGATTTTATTGCGTTGACACCTACCCCGACTATTCATAAAAACAGAGCCGTTCATATCACTCCGTCACTAAACGAAAATGTGCGGCAAAAGCTTATTAAAGCTGCAATAAGCAATAAAATTAAAGTTGTTAAGAAGGGAACTTACTGGCAAATGCAGGGTCCCCGGCTGGAAACAAAAGCGGAAATTAAAATGATAGCCAATTATGCCGATATAGTAGGTATGACTATGGCCAATGAAGCGGTAATCGCGCTGGAATTGGATTTACCTTACGCTGCCGCCTGCTCAATAGATAATTTCGGCAACGGACTTTTGAAGAAACCTTTAACTATGGAAGAAATCATTGCCGGTACCCGTAAAAATGCCGACCTGATGATTAAATTACTTCATGGTTATTTGAAACTATTTTAATAGAAAACAAATAATTTTTTAGAAACTGATATTCCATGTTGCATTTAAAGGATAACGAGGCGGCAAGGAGGAGGCTCCGCAGGCATATATTATAATACGTCGAGGAAACCGACGATGAAGCCAACAAAGTTAGCAGAAAAATGCGACTTGGTATCAGAAGGCGCCCAACTGACACGGCTTAACCTTTATTTCCAAAGCTTCGCAATCTGCACAAACTTTCATGCGTGGGATATTTAATTCTGAAGCAATTTTCCAGGCAGCTGCACAGGAAAGGTTTCCGTCTTTCAATGATGATGTAATCTTTTCTTTCACATCTTGCGTAACTTCTTTTGACGGTTGAACGATTTTTTTGGTCTCACCATAACCAAAGAGCCCGAGCTGACATTTGGTGATTTTAATATTAAGAATATCAATTGTCCGGCCAGTTTCTTCCAATGAACACCCTAGTTCACCGGCTATTTCTTCCGCTTTCTTGCATGAAATACTTTTATTCTTTGCCTGCTCTATTATTTCGTTCTTCAGGTCTTCGTCTACTTCAATACTCTGATCATGTTTTTTAAAATACTTTCCTTTATCTGTATGCGCCATAAATTCCCCCTTGCTCATAAATATATTATAAAAATGTCATCCCGAATCCCGATTTCTCGCGATGAGGAATCTTAACAAACCATAAATCAAGACTTCTTCCTCCAGTCGAAGTGACAAGGAAGGGTGTTTACATGGAAGATAGAGCTTCTATATTCAGAGTCTTGAAACCCTTCTGTTCCAGTATTTTTTCCGTCTTTTGCATCTGATCGACATCAACCACAAACACCGCTTTTTTCGAACTCTCCAGTAAAAAACCATAAGCGTTATTGATATTGATACCTTCCTGATAAAGCAGCTGCATCAAATTATCCAATCCACCGGGAACATCGGGAATCAAAACAGCCAGTATTTCACGCAAATGCACGGTCATTCCCGCTGCAGAAAGAGCCGCTTCGGCACGCTTGGGATCATCAACAATTAGATTGATAATGCCGAAGGTATCAGCTGTCGCTATCGTCGTCGCTCGAATGTTGATTTTTTCCTTGGCCAGAACACCGGTTATCTGAGCAAGCTTTCCGGACTTATTTTCCGCGAAAATAGAAAGCTGATAAGCAAACATTCTTTTCTCCTTTTTGTTTAATTACTCTCTGTCTGTGCTTCCACAAGGCTCCCGCCGTAATACTTTTCACGGAGCTTCGGCTTTTCGATTTTCCCGGTGGGATTGCGCGGCACCTTTTCAAAAATTATTTTATGCGGACGCTTGTAACGGGGCAGTGCGTTGCAGAACTCTGCAATTTCGGCCTCAGAAGATGAAGCACCCGGCTTTAACTCAACTATCGCGGCAACGATTTCGCCCAGACGGTGATCGGGAAGACCGATCACGGCGACATCTTTAATTGCGTTGTGTGTACGCAGAAAATCCTCGATCTGTACAGGATAAATGTTTTCGCCGCCTGTTATAATTACGTCTTTCTTGCGATCCACAAGATAGATAAACCCGTCTTCATCCAGACGCGCCATATCGCCGGTATAGAGCCAGCCGTTTTTGAGCACCTCGGCGGTGGCTTCCGGATTTTTGTAATAGCATTTCATAACGCCCGGGCCTTTTACACAAAGCTCGCCCACCTCGCCTTGCTTCACAGGACAACCATTTTCATCCGCTATCTGCAATTCCCAACTGTAACCGGCTTTTCCGATAGCGCCGACTTTATGGATGTTTTCTATGCCGAGATGGACGCAACCCGGCCCGATAGATTCCGAAAGACCGTAATTGGTATCATATTCGTGGTTGGGAAAATATTTTTTCCAGCGTTTAATCAGACTGGGCGGAACCGGCTGAGCGCCGATGTGCATCAGCCTCCACTGCTGCAATTTGTAATTCTCCAATTTTATATCGCCGCGTTCGATGGCATCCAGAATGTCCTGTGCCCACGGAACCAACAGCCAGACAATTGTTATCTGTTCTTCGGATATCACTTTGAATATCCATTCCGGTTTGACGCCACGCAGCAGAACCGCTTTGCTGCCGGAGAGAAGACTGCCGAACCAGTGCATTTTCGCTCCGGTATGATAGAGCGGTGGTATGCAAAGAAAATTGTCTTTGCGCGTCTGCTTGTGGTGAGCCATTTCCACTTCGCACGATATCATCAGGGCGCGGTGTGTGTGGAGAATCGCCTTGGGAAAACCGGTAGTGCCTGATGAAAAATATATGGCCGCATCGTCATCGTCGGAAAGCTTGATTTTCGGAGCCGTGGAGGAACAGCACGCGGTGAGTGCATAATAACTCTCTGCAAAAGCAGGTCGGCCTACTCCCAAAAATAGCTTTATTTTTATTTTCGGAATATTGTCTCGAATCGCTACGACTCTTTCCGTAAATTCCGGCCCGAAAATCAAAACGTCACAGTCGGCCAGATCGAGACAGTATTTGATTTCATCTTCCGTATAGCGGTAGTTGAGTGGCACAGCAAGAGCGCCGGTTTTCAGAATACCAAAATAGATCGGTAGCCACTCCAGGCAGTTCATCAGCAGAATACCGACCTTATGGCCTTTCGTCAGACCTCTTCCCAATAAAAAGTTGGCAAAGCGATTGGCTTTGTCGTCGAACTCGCGCCAGGTCATCTCCCGCCGGTAGCGATTTTCCGGATTGGTTTCTACAAGATCGTAATCCTTCCAGCTTGCGTTTATTTCTTTGATTTGAGGATTTATTTCAATAAGGCATATTTCTTCGCCGTACAGAGTGGCGTTGCTTGCAAGAATTTCTGTGATTGGCATTTTTTATTCCTTCTACTCTTTACTCCCTGCGCCATCATTATGCGCATCATATAAGTGACAAGTTCGACAAAAAATTGCTTTTTACGGGTAACAAGATACGGATTTCGGACTTTTATGTCAAGACTGTTTTAGCCGGAAGATATGAATCAATCTATTTATTTCCAACTATCAAGTCGTAGAAGTCCATTTTTCTACCGACTAGTGCCGAACCACTTTGAGAAAAATGTGTTTTATCTACAAAAATATATGTATTATCGATGTACGCTTTACACATGCCATTGGAACAAATACCATCATCAAGAAAAACAACTTTATTATTCTTTGAGATATTTTTCAGGAATTCGTGTATTTTTTTCGATGTTTCAGTTTTTTCATCAATTTTAAAACCGCAAGTATTTAAATCACCGCCAAAGAATTCCATCCGAACAAGGCATTCACCGATATTTTTGCCATTTTGAGGAATAGGAGAAAATATTACAGGTGTTATTCCCATATTCTTTAATTCGTCCAGTGTTTTAACAAAATACTCGGTGAATAATTTTTTATTTACATCATAAACCTTGTCTTTGATCAATAATTGATTTTTATTATTTCCCAAGTATCCTGATAAAGCAGCCGAAATGGCGGCATATTTAACCGTATTATTTGATTTAAGCCAGTCACGTACACTGTTATTGAAATCCACGCAATCCTTAGCCTCATTAACCGTATTTCTATAGGAGACTGGCGCGATATCAAAGAACGGTCCACACGAACTTTTGGTCATTTGGATAATTTTAGCTTGCGGATTGGATGCTAAAATACCTTGAACCAGATGCGAAGCGTAAGAATCACCCCACACTAATATTTCCGGTTCGTCATTTGTCCTGCAATTCTTCGATAATGTAAATTTTTCATCACAATCATGACTGAGCCCGTGATTGATGGTTATTTTTTTGGACAAGTCAGCTAATACTATCCCTCTGCCATTCGTTCTTTTATTAAATCCATTGTTAATCTCACCAGTAATGCCAATAGCGATAAAAACCACCGAACCGGCAACAGCAAATTTAAAGACTGTTTTTCTGCTGATGGCATTTTTATTTCTAAACGGTTTTTCAACAAAGCGCCAGCTGCAATAAGCAAGCACAAATGATAGAACCGTCAAAACAAGAAGCAGAACTGTGCCCGGTTCGGTTAAACTTCTATGACGCGCAAACACGAAAAGTGGATGATGCCATAAATAAGCGCTGTAACTTATCAATCCGAGGCCAACCAATATCCTTGTAGAAAGAAAACGGCCCGCAATAGTAGCGGATGTCGAAAATGCGATGATTAATGCCGTGCCGATAGTTGGAACAAGCGCATAAAGACCGGGAAAAGGAGTAGATTTATCAAACGCGAAGACGGAATAACAAATGAGAACTAACCCGAACAAGCCAAGCGCTTCGCTCGCAACTTTGTTCGATGATATAAACTCACCCTGCTCTTTCTTATACAAAAAGTAAAAAGCAATAAGTGCTCCTATGGCTAACTCCCAACCACGCGTGAGCAGAGAGTAGAAAGTTTCCCACGGTTTATGATAAGTGCCCCATTGCGCTGCAATTAAGCTGACAACGGCAATAGCCAGCAGCGATCCGAAGATCCATCGTTTGCGTAATTTCCATAGTGCAATTAAAAAAAGAGGGAATAATATATAATACTGTTCTTCAACGGATAAACTCCAGGCATGAAGCAATGGTTTCAATTCCGCTTGGGTTGCGAAATAACCGCTTTCTTTCATGAACAGTATGTTTGATGAAAAAGTTGAAATAGAGGTAAGACTTTTACAAAAGTCTTTAAAATGATTTGGCAGGAGCCACAACCAGGCAAATGGCAGGCAACAGAGCATCACTAAAAATAATGCCGGTAAAATGCGCCTCGCTCTTCTTTCGTAAAATTTAGCAATTGAAAACTTTCCTTCATTCATATCGGCAAGAATAATCGTCGTTATCAAATAACCACTGATAACGAAAAACACATCGACGCCGACAAAACCGCCTTCAAACACTTTAAACCCGGCATGAAAGAAAATTACTGCAAGAACCGCAATAGCTCTTAGACCATCAATTTCTCCACGATATCCCATTAGTCACCCATAAAATTTCCGCCAGACATATACTAAAATGGCGGCGCAATTTTTTATAACTGTACCACCATTTTATCAAGTTAAATGATTATTTTAATAACAATATTAAGGTTGACTTTAAGTAATTTCGTAGTAAAATTAATATGAAAGGAAGGAGATCAAGAGTCAACTACCAAATATCATATTAACTGACCACCAAATTTTCAATAAGGGGTAAAGAATATGATCCATTTCCAGAAAGACTTACATTTTGCCGCTCTTTTTCTTAGCACACTTCTATTTATCGTATTTACCATGAATGGCTGTCAGCCGCAGAAACAATCCGGACCCCCGGAAAAAATTACCATAGCTTATTCAACTGCCGGCAACGCAATTCTCATTAACGTTGCCTTCGCGAAGGATTACCTTCGGGAAGAAGGTCTGGATGCAACGCCGCAGCCTCATGCCTTCGGGAAACCGGCTCTCCTGTCTGTGATTGATGGCAAGGCGGATATCGCTACAGTGGGAGATACACCAATAGTGTTCGCCGTCATGGGCGGCAAGAAAATCACTACCCTGGCAGTAATCCAGACTTCCAACAGAAATGAAACCATCGTGGCCAGAAGGGACAAAGGAATTGCCAAACCTTCCGACCTAAAAGGGAAAAAAATCGGCCTTACACTGGAAACAACGGGGCATTTCTTTGCGGATGCTTTTCTGCAACTCCACAATATCGGCAGAAAGCAGGTCAAAATTGTTGACCTGAAGCCCGACGAAATGGCCCATGCTCTCGACACTGGAAAGGTGGATGCCGTCTCCACATGGAATCCTACCGTGATGCAACTGAAGAATAAATTGGGAAGCAATGGGATAATGTTTTTCGGTGAATCACTCTACACCGAGAACTTCTGCGTTGTGGCCGGACAGGAGTATGTAAAGAATAATCCCACGGCGATAAAAAAAGTTCTGCGGGCACTGATTAAGGCCGAAGCATTTGTGCATGAGCATCCCGAAGAATCGCGCCGACTCGTAGTCGAATCTCTCAAGGTTGATAAAGTAATTCTTGATGAAATATGGGACATTTTCACATTCAGGGTCGCGCTGGATCAGGCATTGCTGGTGGACTTTGAAGACCAGACGCGATGGGCAATAAAAAATAGATTAGCAGCATGCCGCGATATGCCCAACTATCTTGATTTCATTTATATCGATGGGCTTTTGGCAGTCAAGCCGGATGCGGTGAGGATCATTCGTTGATGGTCGCGTAAAAAGTCCAACATTCGTCATACCGGCGAACGCCGGTATCCAGAACATTTAATATTTACTGGATTCTGTGTCGCGCTCCGCTTGCACGGAATGACAATAGGAAAAAAACATGCAGATCAAAAAAAGACTGAGTATCAATAACTGGATTTCCCTGATTGTTGCTGTGCTTATAGCAATTTCCCTGTCCTGGTCGTTCTGGAATATTTACAGAGCCGACCGGAATGAGAAGCTCGTTGATGAAATGATAAAAACGGCCTTTGAACGCATCGCCTTGCGGGACGATTATCTTCTTAATCGGGAAGAACGGGCGGGCATCCAGTGGCACTTAAAGTCCGAAGCTCTCCGGAAATTACTGGAAACAGCGTCTGAAAGTTTTTCGAGCGCGGAAGACAAACTCCTGTTACAGGAAGCGCAAAAAAACTTTGATGCAACCTTTTCTTCATTCTCCTCGATAATCGAGAGAAGTAAGCGGGAGGCACGCCGTGCGAATAGCAGACTTATTTTTGATGAAGCGGGAACGCGGCAGATCGGCCAGGTATTTCTCAAGGCCTACGCCTTGATGGATATTATCAATAGACTGCATGAATCAACCGTGAGGGAAAAGACCAAAGCACAAAACTGGGCTCTTTTGCTGATCATCATTTTGTTTGCGGGCAGCGGCATAGCGATTATCGTCAATTCAACTTCGCTCAACAGAATGGTGGCAAAACGCCTGACAGCGCTTGATCAAGGGATCGAAATCATCGGTAATGGCAATCTGAATTATCAAATACCTGTAACAGGCAATGATGAACTGGCTGATTTGGCCAAGGCCGTGAATGAAACGGTGGCTAAATTAAAGCAATCTTATACCTCCGTGGAAAATCTCCAAAGAGAAATCTCCGAGCGCAAAAAGTTGGAGGAGGATTTAAAAAAGCTTTACCTGCATCAGCAGACGCTCCTTGATGCTATTCCAGACATTATTATGGAAGTAGATAAAAATAAAATTTATACATGGGCTAATCAGCCCGGCATCAAATTTTTCGGAAAGGATGTGCTCGGCAAGGCCGCTGATTTTTATTTTGTCCGGGAACAAGGAACGTTCGATAAGGTCCAACCCCTTTTCAACGGCAGTAATGATCTTATTTATTTAGAAAGCTGGCAGAAACGTAAAGACGGACAAGAGAGACTGCTGGCCTGGTGGTGCCGGGTTCTCAAAGATACGCAGGGGAATGTATCAGGAGCACTTTCTTCCGCCCGCGACATCACTGAAATCAGGCAGGCAGAGGAGGAAATAAAAAAACTAAATGAAGAACTTGAACAGCGTGTCGCCCAACGCACCGCCGAATTATCAACCAAGACCGCTGATCTGGAACGGATAAATAAAGTATTCGTAGATCGGGAGTTGAGGATGCGGGAGCTGAAGAAACGGATAGCGGAGTTGGAGAAGCATAAAGGGTGAAAAGTGAATAGTGAAGAGAACGAAGTGAATGGTGAGGGGAACCCTTTTTCAACTCTTCTCATTTCGCGCTTCACACTTCACGAGTAATGAAGGTTAAACCATGATCAACTCAACGATAACAAGTAATACTCATGAACTCAAACAGATACCTGTGTGGAAGAATGCATCTTTCTGGCATATTACTGCCCTCATGGCGGCCTTTTCAGTATTTTACTACATGGATGTCATCATAGATTCTGAAGGCTGGGTGAATCTGCGTTATGATATTTTTTATACGGTTCATGATTTGCATCGGGCTTTTTTTCTTATACCAGTCATGTATGCGGCTTATGCATTCCGTATAAAGGGCATTGCAGTAACCAGCTTACTTTCATTACTCATCTTTCTTCCCCGCGCCCTTTTCGTGTCGCCTTATCCTAATCCCTTACTTCGAGCCTTAATCTTCATCATCAGTATGATTATCATGGGTGTGTTTCTGTCTTTACTCCTAAATAATATATCCGCACGCAAGAAGCTGGAGGAAGACTTATCGCAAGCTCAAAATGATTTGCTTAGCAAGCAGGCGGAAGACAAGCTCGCGTTGAACTCTCAACGCATGCAGGCGCTGCTTAAACTGAACCGAATGACGGAGGCGACGCTGAAGGAGATTACGGATTTCGCCCTGGAGGAAGCCGTAAGTTTGACCCAAAGCAAAATCGGTTATCTGGCGTTTGTCAATGAAGATGAGAGCGTTCTCACTATGCACTCATGGTCAAAATCTGCCATGGCGGAATGTGCCATTGACGAGAAACCGATCACATATCCTGTTGTCTCAACCGGGCTCTGGGGTGAAGCGGTAAGGCAGCGTAAACCTATCGTCACCAACAATTACGCTGCCGCCAACCCGTTGAAAAAAGGCTATCCGCAAGGCCATGTAATTTTGAAACGGCATATGAACATTCCCATATTCGTCGGCACCCGGATAGTCATTGTAGCGGGTGTAGGCAACAAAGATGAAGATTACGATCATGGCGACATCGAGCAGTTGACCCTGCTGATGGAAGGCATGTGGAGGATAATCGAGCGCCAACGGATAGAGCATGACCTTCACAAAAGCGAAGAGAGATACCGGCGCATCACAGACAATATGAGCGACTTCGTAAGCGAAATAGATCCTCAAGGGATTTTCAGATATAACAGCCCTTCCATACGCAGAATCCTGGGGTACGATCCGGAAGAACTTATCGGCAGTTGTGCCTTTGACCTCGTTCATCCCGAAGACCGCGAATACGTCATAGCAAGATACATGGAAGGAATTAATACTTTATCGGACAGAGATGTAGAGCAACGTTATCGATGTAAAGATGGTAATTATATCTGGCTGCGTTCATCAGGCCACCCCTTATACGAATCTACCGGAGAGCATATCGGAATGATCGTCAACAGTAATGATATCACGGAGCGCAAGCTGGCTGAAGAAAAAATACATCAGCTGAATGTAGAACTGGAACAAAAAGTAGCCGAACGGACAAGGGCATTGCATGATAGCCAACTGGCTCTTCTGAATCTGGTGGATGACCTGAATCAAAGCGCAAAAAACACTGCTTTAGCCACCCGGAAACTGGAGGAAACCAATAATGAGCTTAAGGCGTTTAGCTATTCTGTTTCCCACGATTTACGCGCACCGCTCAGGAGCATTGACGGATTCAGTCTGGCGCTCATGGAAGACTATCAGGAAACGCTTGATGATACTGGTAAGAATTACCTCAATAAGATCCGTGCGGCAACACAGCATATGGGATTGCTCATCGAAGACATGCTGAAATTATCCAGGATATCTCATGCCGAATTCCAACATGAATCAATTGATTTGAGTAATTTAGTTCAGTCAATTGCACAGACAATTCAGCATAACAATCCTGATAAAGACATAAAAATGATTATCCAGAAAGACATCATTATCAAGGGTGATCGCAACTCTATGGAGATCGCCCTGACAAACCTGATCGAAAATGCATGGAAGTTCACCGGCAAACAAAAACAACCTTTAATTGAATTCGGTATGACTCTCACGGAAGATAAGAAAGTCTTTTTCATTCGAGACAACGGTGTGGGCTTTAATATGGCTTATACGAATAAGCTGTTTGGGGCTTTCCAGCGCTTGCATTCAACAGATGAATTTCCCGGCACGGGAATTGGATTGGCAACAGTAAAAAGAATTATCACCCGCCACGGAGGTCAAATCTGGGCGGAAGGAGAAGTAGGCAAAGGAGCAACTTTTTTCTTCACAATACCAGAGTGAAGAATAGTGAAGAGTGAAACGTAAAAGGTGAAAAGAAAGAACCGGTGAAACTTGAAATACTAAATACTTTTCACCATTCACTTTTCACTCTTCGTTTTACAAGGAGTTTACGATGGAAGAAAAAATTATTCTACTGGTAGAGGATAATCCCGATGATGTCGAATTGACTATACGGGCATTCAATAAAAATCATATCTCCAACAAGATGATCGTCGCCAATAACGGTGTGGAAGCCCTGGATTATCTGTTTGGAAATGGAATGTATGCAGAACGGGAGATAAAGGATTTGCCCATTCTTATTATTCTGGATTTAAACCTCCCCAAAATTAACGGATTGGAAGTACTCAAGGCCATCCGCCAAAACGAGCTCACCAAACTATTGCCGGTAGTCATTCTCACTTCTTCCAATCAGGAGGATGAAGTGATCGCTTGTTACAAACTGGGCGCCAATAGTTATCTTCCCAAACCGGTTGACTTTATAGAATTCATGGAAACTGTTAAATTGCTAGGCCTTTACTGGCTTTTAAGGAATGAACCGCCTCCTTTGGCAAAATATGCTGACGTGAAGGATTCTTAAAAGTGAAATCGAGAACATCTCACGCGCCCCAACTGATCAAAACTTATTCCTTCCTTCTCCAGTAAAGCCCGCTTCATTTCAGATCCACTCTGAAAACCTCCAAGGTGAAAATTGGAAAGGATTGTCCGGTGACAAGGCACGATCAAAGGGAAAGGATTGCCAGCCAAAACGTTGCCCACCGCCCGTGCTCCACCAAGTGCACCTGCATGCGCAGCGACGAGTCCGTAAGTACTGACAGAACCGCGCGGAATTGCGTGTTGCGCGCGAAGAACTGACTGCTGAAATTTTGAACACTGAGATAAATCGACGAGATTCAGAGAAAACTTGATGTTCTCTCCTTCAAGATAAGCCTTAATGGAAGAAGCTATCGTGTCAATTTCAGTGCAAGAGGATATTCTGGAATCAGAAAAACGCATTGCCACCCGATTTTCAGCCGCAAACTCCGGTCTGGAAAGTAGAATATGGAAAATCCGTGGGATTTTTCTTGATACATGCCAGATGACACAAACAGTTCCGAACGGGGTTGGTTTTATAATCTTTTTATTCATTTGGCAAACGATTACGTTCATAGATTTGGCCTCACTGTGTTGCGCCAGATGTTGGGTTGGAATGCTGGCTAACGATCGTCTTATCCTTCTGCCGTTTTTTAGGAATTAAATAAAAAATGCCAATTAGCAGAACAATTGTCAACTGCTGATACGCACCTTTGAAAAAAGCCCACGTAAGCATCATTAAAAACGGCAAAGCAAGAGTCATCAAATGAATGCGAACTATTTCGTTGGATTTGAAAGGAAGTACTATTCTTTGCCACGCGTTTTTTTGCATAAAATCCTCCGCGTTGGTGATAAGCACTATCAGTATCATCGGCCAGTATATCTGTGCAAGATAAGTTACCGGTGTGAAAAAATCAGAATTGATAAAACCGTTCCTGCCGAAAAGATTTAAAGGCTGCATTTCGGCAAATACTGAAAGAAAAAGTCCGTAAAAAGAGAATATCCAACAGTAAATATAAAGCGCGACAAAGCCAATAAGCAAAGTCACCGGAATAATTCCCAGAGTAAACATCTCTGGAGAAATATTTTTAATGAAGGGAACTTTTTCGTCATAATAATTCTTGTTCGCTCTGGAGTTCAGCATGATTTGAAAGACCGCTGTAATGACGCATGTCCACGAATAAAAAAAACCAGCCAGCCAAACACACCAGCAAAATTCCTGCACCGCCCATTTCTGAACAATGGCTAAATAAGAAGTCAGACCAAAGGCAATTAGACTAACTGCAAAATTAAGAAATGATTTCATGGTTGACTATTATCTTTATAAAAGCATTGTCATTCCCGTCCCGCATGCGCGGGATTTTACTCCGTCGGAAATCCAGTAATAACTAGGAGTTAAAATTAAGATGTCGGAGATTGTGCTTCATTATTTAAAGTTGAATGTGTATTAAATGATGGTTTCCAGTATTTCCACTACGCTCTTCACACATTGTTTGCATACTTTATTAAGATAATCGTTTTCTTTGAATATCTTCTGCCCTTCTTCCGTTGTCAACTCGCAACCATTTAACAATTGACGGCAAATATAGGTGCCGTGCCTTTGGGAAAACTGATTCATAAGTTCTCTTATCTTTATATAAGCATTATCGGTTACTTTCCGGTCTTCGTTTTCTCCCCGGCCGTATTTGGCGCTTATGACCATTATCCCCCCGCTCACCGCGCCGCAGACTTCCTCTTTTCTTCCCATGCCCGCACCGAACCCGCAGGCAATCTTGAGGGCTTTATCCTTATCTAAATTGAGATCGTCACAAAAAGAAAAAAGAACTGCCTGCGCGCAGTTATAACCGCCAACAAATTTGGCAATCGCTTGTTCACTTCTATCCATGACTACTCCACATTCGTTATTAAGCATATTACGTTTTATTTCAGCGGTTCCGTTAGGTGTCCGCTGAAATGTTCCGTTATTCATTCTCTTTGCCCAATAACCAAAGCTTGGCTTCCTCAACACTTGAAAATATTCCACCATTTACCAAACCGCGATTTTTTATGACAACAGTTTCAACGAATTCGATTCCCTTGGCGGTTTCCTTCACCTGATTTACCCATGCAATACGATGCTTTAATGTCAGTCCCACCAACTCTAATATCTTGATGTGATTGAAAGCATCCATTGTGGACAATTCATCAGTGGTATAGTTCTCCCCAAGAATATTGAAGCAGTTATATTGATCGCACATCGCCTTTACACGCCGCCACAAATCAAGGGAGATATCATAATTGTTCTTACCGTAGTGCCGCACATGAATGTAATTGTCTTTGTATTCAATGATTATCTCATCGCGCATCTTACGTCCTCCTTCTTTATTCCGACAGCGAGCTATCCGTCTTAATTGAAACCATTTTTACGTTATTCAACAATAAATTTCAATACTTCTTTTGCATCTTGAAATTAAGACAAATGCGAGTATATTTAGCATAAAGACTAAGGAGGGCAGACATTATGGCTAGAGTCGAGCTAAATGTTCAGGCGCCGGATTTTATGCTGGACAATTTCAATGGTAAGAGCGTCTCTCTTTCCGGCTTTAAAAACAAAAAAAATGTCATGGTGGTTTTCAACCGCGGATTCTTTTGACCTTTCTGCCGCGCGCACATGGCGCAGTTGCGCCAGGATTATGATAAATTTGTGAAGCTGGATACGGAAATTCTCGTTGCCGGACCGGAAAATGCCGAGGCTTTTAAAAATTATTGGGAAAAAGAAAAACTACCTTTTATCGGTTTGCCCGATCCCGAACACAAAGTTTTGAAATTGTACGGTCAGGAGGTTAAGATATTCAAATTGGGCAGAATGCCCGCGCAGGTGATGATTGATAAATCCGGCAAGGTTCGGTTTGTTCATTACGGCCATTCGATGTCGGACATTCCAGCTAATGAAGAAATTATTAATCTGATTGAAACACAATTGTTAAAATGAAAGTTCTGGATACAGGCCTGTGCCGGTATGACGATGGTGACTGGATTTACACTTGAAACGTTTCGGACTATTCGGTGCACAATCCTTGCAATTTCCACCTCCATCACTGCGTGACACCTCCGCCAGCGGAGGACAGTCTTTTCTATTCATTCATCGCGTTTACTTTTGCTTTGGCTTCGTCGCTTAAGAAATTCCACAGGCCTATTTTTTGGAGTGTCTCTACTTTAGGAATGCCCGTCTCGCTCCAGCCGCGCTGCGTATAATAGACACCGATTAATTTCTTGAGTTCTTTTTTGCGATGGTTCATCAGGATTTCGCGCTTTTCGGCAGTTGGCATTTTCTGAATTTCATCAAGAGGCTTGTTCAAGATGGATTTGAGTTGCCCGTCGTTGTAATCTTTTTCATTCTCGTAAAGAACATCCTCCGTGGGGCCAATTGCCCTGTCGGGAATCCAGTCATGTTCGCCTGTTGTTTTCTCAAAAGCCATCATATTCATTATACGCTGCAAATTAATATCGCGGTCGGTCTGCTCAAATATCTGCTCCCAAGTCATATTAGTGCCCAGCATGCCGTTATAGAAATCGGCGTAGATTTCTTGCGAGGCGGGATTGATGTAGATATCGGTATCCTTGCGATTACTGGAGTCGGGATTGAAGACATCCACCCACGGCAGTTTGCACAAACCCAGATTGTCGTTGCCCAAACGTACACGCGGATAAGTAATTAAAGCATTCGCCTTTGCTTCAAAAGTGGGAAACGCTCCCAGCAAATCAACCTTGATGAGCCAGGCAGCGGCATGATGCGCACCGATATCGCTCGCCGCTGCATAAGAGCCCTGCATGGACAGCGACCGGTGCGTTCTGTAAAGTGAAAAAGGCAGGCCTTTGACCTGCATGGCAAATTGTTCCAGTTCTTTGCGGGGATTTGGTTTGCCGGTTCGGGCGGAATATCTTTCGCCAATCCAACTGATGAGTTCCAACATGCCTAAGCCCGCAATACTCGTCAGCGCTGTCTTGCGGTACGCTGTATCATGGATAAACTGCAGTGCGGCCTGTTCATCGCCCCATTTCAATTCAAAGCCATCCGTATCTTCTTTAGTCAGATAACCGCGCTGGTAGCATTCCATGACAAAAGCCATGATCACTGCGGTAGTGATTGTATCGATACCGTAATTATCGCAGTGCCAGTTGGCCTCCATGATGAATTCGGGATTCCACATGCCCAGGTTGGAGCCGAAACCGGCCGCAGTTTCGTATTCGGGGCCGTCAACCCAAACTTTTTTGCCTTTGTGCTCACCGGAAGCCAGAGTTACCCAGCCACCCTTGGTGCATCTCAGATTACAACCGGGGAAACAGCCGTCCATACCCCGGTGATCAAAAAGATGTTCGGCATAATTTTTCCCGCAGATTTGTCCCGCCCGCGGATCTGAACCATACTGGTAATTATTAACAGGCAGAGATTGATAATCGTCCTTATTCATAAAAGCAATGAGTCCGGCCGATCCCTTGCGGTACATCTTAAGCGATTGCGGATCGACCTCTTTAACAATCTTGTGCAGCTTGGAACCGGATTGCTTAACCTTTTCCCAATCCGCCGCGCCGTAAGGATTTTCTCCATGCGGATAACCGGAGAGCACTACAATCGACCTGATATTTTTATTAATCATTACCGTGCCCAGTCCGGTGCGCCCTGCCTGTTTTGTTCTGAACAAGCCCTTG
This sequence comes from Deltaproteobacteria bacterium HGW-Deltaproteobacteria-2, assembly GCA_002840505.1. Taxonomy (NCBI): domain Bacteria; class Deltaproteobacteria; species Deltaproteobacteria bacterium HGW-Deltaproteobacteria-2. The sequence goes on from PHBC01000004.1 coordinate 53,608, forward strand.
GTTCCGTCCACAGGTTTTACCGCATCATAGTAATGGCTATTGATGCAGCCGTACGATGTATTGGCGGCGCCAAGACCTGTCGTCAGAAAAACCATGTCTTTCTTCTCATAACCTTCCTGAAAAAATTTCTCCACAATTGCTTTTTCCAGATCGAAGACCTGATCAATCGCCGGAGTTTCGGTTATGTATATTTCGCTTTTAAAATCATCGATGACAATCATGGCATTTTTTGCGCTGATGCCCGTAATCTCGAGGGCATCAAAACCGGCGTATTTTAGATAAGCGCCGAAATGGCCGCCGAAATTGGAAACACCCGGAATATGGGTGAGCGGAGACAACGAAATTGCCATGCATTTACTTGTTCCCGGAAACTGCGGAATACCACCCAGCGGCCCCGGAGAAAAAATCAGCGGATTTGCCGCATCGTCGGCCTTTGTTTTCGCATTAATTATTTTATGCAGAAGATAAAGCCCCAATCCCCTGCCGCCAATGAAAAAATCGCGAACGTGTTCATCAAGCGACCGCGGTTCGATTTTGCCGGTTCCCAAATCTATGGTCAGGACTTGGTTGGCATAACCGTGGGAAAGCGACTTTTTTGTATATTTCATTTTTAAACCCCTGAAAAATAATTGTCGCACATTAGAGTAATATTAATAAAAAATCAAGGTTGACTTTAAATAATTCATGGGTAAAGTTAAAACAAAAGTAAATAAAATCATGTTTTTTATAGAATATCGTATTTATTAACTTTAAGGATTAAACAGCAGCTTTAGCAGTTCTTATTTCGCTCTTCACCGAAGGAAAGGATTTTGACTGTGGCAGGAAATGTGGAATCTAAAATAAACCATCATCCATCACTCCGTGTGTTAATTGTGGAGGATTCGGAAAACGACTTGTTACTGATGATCCGTGAGCTGAAAAAAGGCGGATTCAATCCGGTTTATGAACGGGTGGAAACCTCCGTCACAATGAGAAAAGCACTCAAAGAGAAGCAATGGGACATTATTCTTTGTGATTATAAACTGCCGCAATTCAGTGCGCCTTCAGCCATTGCCTTATTACAAGAACTAAACATCGACATTCCAATTCTTATAATATCAGGCAAGATCGGAGAAGACACTGCCGCGGAATGCATGCTCCTAGGCGCTCAGGATTATATCATGAAGAACAATATGTCCCGTCTCTGTCCAGCCATAGCCAGAGAATTAGACGAAGCCTATTCAAGACGCAAACGAATGCAGATGGAACAAGCGCTGCTCCATAGTCAGGAGAAATACCAAAACATCCTGGAAAATATCGAAGACGGTTATTACGAAGTTGATCTTGCCGGCAATTTTACCTTTTTCAACGGTTCATTATGCCGAATCATGGGGTATTCCAGTGAAGAAATGATGGGCATGAATAACCGGCAATATACGGATAAAGAAGGAGCAAAAAAACTTTTTGAGACTTTTAATCAAGTTTATAAAACAGGGGAACCCACCAAAGAGTTCGATTGGCAGATTATCAGAAAAGACGGCACCAAAAGACACATTGAAGCATCTGTTTCGTTACTTAAAGATTTTTCAGGCAAGCCAACAGGATTTAGAGGAATTGTACGCGATATTACCGAACGTAAGCTGGCGGATCAGTCACTGCGGGAGAGTGAAAAATATTTCAAGGAGATTACAGAAAACTCTTCAGACATAATTGTCATCACTGATAAAAACGGAAACATAAAATATTGCAGTCGTTCTATCGAGCGTTTTTCCGGATACAAACCTGAGGAACTAATCGGTAAAAGCGGGTTCATATTTATTCATCCGGATGAAGTTGAGCGTGCCATCCAGGATTTTAGTGAGGCTATTCAGATAAAAGATTCCCCGATCCCCCCCAATGCCTTCCGCATAGTGCATAAGGATGGCTCGGTGCGTTATTTTGAAGGAATGGGGAAAAATCTTTTAGACAATCCATCAGTTGCAGGTATCGTCATGAATATCCATGATGTAACCGACCGTAAGCAGGCTGAAGAGGCACTGCGAAAAAGTGAAACAAAATATCGACACCTTGTAGAAGATGCGCACGAGGGAATCTTCCAATCAACCGTGGAAGGTCGCCATATTACCGTAAACCAGGCCTTTGCGAATATACTTGGATATGAATCACCGGAAGACGTCGTAAAAAATATTAACGACATTGCTCATCAAGTCTACGTAAACCCGGAAGACCGCGCAAAAATACTTCAGGCTATTGACAAAGAAGGTTCGGTAAAAGGTTATGAGGCGGAGTTCTACCGAAAAGACGGCAGCAAAACATGGGTATCTATCAACATGCACGCTATACGGGACGATCAGGGACATCTACTTTACTATCAGGGTATTGATCAAGACGTTACAGATAGAAAAAAGATGGAAAAGGAACGTCATGAAAATATCGAACGCCTGCGTAGATCTCTGGGTGCTACTATTAACGCTATGGCTGTAACCGTGGAAACACGGGATCCATACACGGCAGGTCATCAACGGAGAGTAGCTGATCTGGCGAGAGCCATTGCATCGGAAATGAAACTTACCAGCGAACAAATCGATGGCATTCGTATGGCCAGTATGATTCATGACATCGGCAAGATATCTATTCCTTCCGAAATTCTTGCCAAACCGACAAAATTGACCGAGCTGGAATTTAGTTTAATTAAAACACATTCTCAATCAGGTTATAATATTCTGAAAGATATTGATTTCCTCTGGCCTGTCGCCCAAATTATCCTGCAACATCACGAACGCATAAATGGATCGGGTTATCCAAACGGGTTAATGGGAAAGCAAATTCTTCTGGAATCTCAGATTTTAGCCGTAGCCGATGTAGTGGAAGCTATCTCTTCACACAGGCCTTACCGCCCTGCCTTTGGCATTAACATAGCGTTGAATGAAATTACTAAAAACAGAGGAATTCTTTATAACCCGGATATAGTAGATGCTTGTCTGCGGCTTTTCGGCGAGAAATTCTTCAAATTCGCCGTTTGATAATGTTCTGTTAAGTACTGCTTTAAAGCAATTCAGTGGTTAATATTTCTTGACATACAAGATTGAAATTCCTATGCTTCAAACGCCGACAAGCAACGTCTTATCAAATAAATATATTAAATGTCATCAAGGGAGAAATGAATGACGAACGATTTAACCGTTTACGCAAAATATATATTCCTGGATATTGTTAAATACTCAACTCGTTCTGTAGAGGGCCAAACAGCCGTTATTAAAGCTTTGAATAAGATAGTCGAACAGGTTGCTAATGAATACAAGATAGATGCCGATCATGCGATTTATATTCCCACCGGTGACGGTATGTGTATCGGACTTATAAATGTGACCAATCCATATGATATTCATATCCGTATCTCCCTGGATATTTTGAAATTGATCAAAGAATATAATAAAAAAGAAAAAGACCCAATGCGTAAGTTTGACATCAGAATCGGAATAAATGAAAATGACGATAATTTAGTTATCGATATAAATGGCAAAAGAAATTTTGCCGGCAGCGGCATCAATATCGCCCAAAGAATAATGAATTGCGGCGATGCGAACATGATCCTCGTTTCTTCATCTGTCAAAGACCGGCTATCGGCAAGAGATGCCTATTTAAATAAATTTAAGGGTTATAAAGTTACTATTAAACATGGTGAAAAAATAACCGTATACCAATTTATTGATAGCATTCGTTACCTTTCTGTTGACACTCCCTCAGCTATTTTGAAAGAAGAAAAAAGAAGAAAAAACAAGATGTACACAAAACCTCTTGGCCTTCTATTTGGTTACATCTCGGATAAGTTATCGGATAAGTTAAAAAATAAAGACACAAAAACTAATTGATTTGATGCCAATAGATCATTATCCGCTCGACAGCGGATAACGTGTTTTAGAAATCTACCTGCACTACCTTTTTTATTTACCCCCCGTTAATATTTTATTTTGTTCATATTATGAAAAATATTTCATTTTATGAGCAATATTTCATTGACATAGAAGACCTGTTTTATTATTCTCCCTTCACAAATAATAAATGCTTTATCCAAACAATCCAAGCTGAAGAGAGGAGACCAACCATGACAATTTCCAATGGACCACTTCACGGAATTCGAATACTGGATTTGACACAGGCCCATGCCGGACCATTTGGCACCATGCTTCTGGGAGACTTGGGAGCTGAAATCATCCGGATCGAACCGCCAACGGGCGACATGACACGGATGGGCGAAACCAGGATGAATATACTTTTATACTATCCTATGGCACTGGGACGAAACAAGAAAAGCATTGTGCTGGATATGAGTTCAGAAGTTGGAAAGCAGGCGTTTTACGATCTGGTCAAAGTTTCCGACGTGGTAGTCTCCAATTACCGTCCCGGTGTTTCAGAGCGTTTAGGAATAGACTACGAAACGCTTAAGAAAATCAATCCCAAGATCATTCGCAGCAACATCAGCGGATATGGTGAAACAGGACCCTCAGCGTTACTACCTTCTTACGACATAATCGCCTGCGGACAAAGCGGAGTTTTGAGTCTTTCAGGTGAACCTGGAAGGTCTCCGGTGATTCCCGGCGGTATCGCTCTTGCAGACATGCTCGGCGGCACCATGGCGGCTTTCAATATTCTGGCCGCCCTTGTCAAAAGAAACAAGGATGGCATTGGAATGCCGGTGCAAACCAATCTGTTGGATTGTCTGCTCACCTTTCAGCAGGTGATGTTCCAGATGTACTTTTCCTTAAACAAAGTGCCCGGTCTTCAGGGAAACCGGCATCCGATCATGACTCCCTACGGAATCTATCCGACAAAAGACGGACACATTACTTTCGGGCCTTCGGATTCGGACAAGATTATCAGTCTCACCGGTCTGGAATGGATGCTGGAGGATGAACGGTTTAAAAACACGATGTCCCGCATCATGAACCGCGGTGAATTCGAAAAATACTTCGAAGAGGCCCTGCTCCAGAAGACCACTCAGGAATGGCTTGCCCTGCTCCGGGACGCAAACGATATTGCTTGTGGCGCTGTTGTAGATTATCCCCAGGTTCTCGAGGACCCTCAGGTCAAGCATAACCAGATGATTTTGGAAATGGAGCTCAACGGTGAAAAATATAAAACTATTGCTTCGATGTTTAAGATGCCCGGAATTCTCGAAGGAACACCGGACCCTCCAGCCGATCTGGGACAACATACTGAAACTGTTTTAAAGAATCTTTTAGGTTACTCCGAAAGTCAGGTGGAAGCAATTCAAAAGCAAAATGAGGCGGCTGTGCCGGAATTGAAAAAACGCCTGAAGAAGCTCTGATTGCGAGTAATGAAAAGATCAAGATGGTCTCGGGTACAAATTTAAATATACGACCAGTGAAGCCTTTATTGATTTTGCCCGGTATCTGAAGACGGCAGGGCATTCTTGATGGAGTAAAAACATGATAGCAACACCTGTATATCTTGATTGCAATGCCACATCTCCACTTGACCCTGAAGTGCGTGAAATGTTTTTTAGATTTCTTACCGAAGAACATGGGAATGAAGGCAGTAGTACCCATGTATTCGGGACTCAATCCAAACAGGCGGTAAGAAAGGCTAGAGAGCAAATTGCAGCGGTTGTATCTGCAAAGCATGATGATGTTATTTTTACAAGTGGCGCCACCGAGAGCAATAACCTCGCTATCCTTGGGTTACGTTCCTTTGGTCAAGAACAGGGTAAGCGGCATATTATAACAACACAAATCGAGCATAAAGCAGTCTTAGAACCATGCCGGGCTTTAGAGAATGATGGCTTCGAGATCACGTATCTGCCTGTCGCCAGGAGTGGAGCCGTCGATCTGGATGCGATCTGTGCAGCCCTGCGATCAGATACTCTTTTGATATCGGTCATGCATGTTAATAACGAGACCGGAATACGTCAGCCGCTCGACGAAATTGCAGAAGTTCTCAATGGTCACGACGCATTTTTTCATACTGATGCAGCGCAAGGCTTTGGCAAAGATCTAGAGCCGCTGCATAATCCCAGGATCGATCTCATCAGTATCAGCGGCCACAAGATATATGCTCCTATGGGAATTGGAGCACTGATCACTCGCCGACGTAAGTATAACCGTCCACCGACAAATCCCTTGTTATATCCACAAATCACTCCCCTGGTCTATGGCGGAGGGCAGGAACGCGGTCTAAGATCAGGAACTTTACCCGTGGCTTTAATCGTGGCGCTTGGTGCAGCCGCTGAGATAGCGGTGCGCGATCATGAAAAACGCCTTCAAGCATGTAAAGAATTCAGGAGAAAGGCACTCGAGGCATTAGCCCCACTTGATGTTACGCTGACAGGCCAACAATCATTGGTAATGGACCATGTACTAAATATATCTTTTCCAGGCCTGGATGCTGATGTTCTGCTTGTCGCCTTGAAAGATCTTATTGCCATCTCCGACGGATCAGCTTGTACCTCCAGCCGTCATGGTCATGCGCCCCGCTCCACCTCGCACGTCCTTAAAGCCATGGGCATGAATGATGATGAAGCAAATGCTTGTATCCGACTCAGCTGCTGCCACTTGACGCCAGAGGTTGACTGGTCAGCCGTAGTAAACAGGATACGTGCTCTACAATAAACCTATTACTTCATCTATGAAAATTAGATTTACTGCGCAATCGAATCCTGTCTTTTATACACACCTTTGGCAATATTTTGTTTGTAGGCATCACTGAATTAAGTTTCTCCCTTGATATATTTCCATAAATATTATAGCGTTTACCGTGTATTTTTTTTATGGAATTGAAGGAGTTTTAATTTACTAATGACGGAAGTTGCAAGCTCAAATCCCTCTGATTTTATCCGCGATATCATCGACAACGATTTAAAAACCAACAAAAATGATGGAAAAATTGCTACCCGTTTCCCGCCGGAACCCAACGGTTATATCCATATTGGACACGCCAAGTCCGTATGCCTCAATTTCGGTCTTGCCCGGCAGTATCAGGGCACCTGCAATCTCAGGTTGGATGACACTGATCCCGCCGGAGAATCCATGGAATTCGTCGAATCGATCATCCGTGATATCCGCTGGCTGGGATTCGACTGGGATGATCGTCTTTTTTATTCCTCCGATTATTTCGAAAAGCTTTATCAGTTTGCCGTTGAACTCATCAAATCCGGCAATGCTTATGTCTGCAGCCTGAGCCCCGACGAAATCAGAGAACATCGCGGAACTTTCACCGAACCGGGAAAAGATAGCCCTTACCGCAACCGCTCCGTGGAAGAAAATCTTGATTTTTTTCAAAGAATGCGGGCGGGTGAATTCGCCGACGGAGCCCACGTACTGCGCGCCAAAATCGACATGGCCTCGCCGAATATTGTCATGCGCGATCCCGTAATCTTCCGCATCAAACGCGAGCCCCATTACCGCACTGGAACAGAATGGGTCATCTACCCCATGTACGACTTCGCGCACTGTCTTTCCGACGCTTTGGAAGGTATTACTCACTCTATATGTACGCTGGAATTTGAAAACAACCGACCTCTCTACGACTGGATAGTGGAGCGACTCATCACCGGAAACCGTCCGCAGCAAATTGAATTTGCACGCCTTAGTTTGAGCTATACGGTTCTGAGCAAACGCAGGCTGATTGAACTGGTGGAAAAGAACTATGTAAAAGGATGGGATGATCCGCGCATGCCCACCGTTTCAGGAATGCGCCGCCGGGGCTACACACCGGAGGCTATCCGGAATTTTTGCGCTCAGATCGGCGTAGCCAAAAACGATAACCTGATTGATGTGGCCCTGCTGGAGCATTGTGTCCGTGAAGACCTCAACGAGCACGCACCCAGAGTGATGTGTGTTTTACGCCCCCTTCGCGTCGTCATCGACAACTATCCCGAAAATCAAGTGGAGCAAATAGAGTGCGCCAACCATCCGCAAATACCAGAAATGAGTACGCGAAAGATTTCCTTTTCAAAAATAATTTATGTAGAGCGCGACGACTTCATGGAAAATCCGCCGAAAAAATATCATCGGCTGGGTCCGGGACGTAAAGTCCGCCTCCGAAATGCATACGTTATAAAATTCGAGAGCATGGTGAAAGACGATAAAACCGGCGAAATTATGGAACTGCACTGCAGTTATGATCCGGCAACTCTCAACGGTCCGCCGGCTGACGGACACAAAGTACCAGGCGTTATCCACTGGGTATCGGCCGAACATTGTGTTCCCGCCGAGGTACGCTTGTACGACCGTTTGTTCAATATTGAAAATCCGGGAAGCGAAGAAGACTTCATCGAATATCTGAATTCAAATTCTTTAGAAACTCTGATGACCTGCTATGCTGAGCAGAACCTGAAAAGCGCCGCACCAGGAAGTCAGTTTCAATTCGAAAGACTGGGGTATTTTTGCATGGACACGAAGGATTCAAAAAAAGGAAAACCTGTTTTCAACAGAATTGTACCGCTTAGGGATTCGTGGGCTAAGATTGCCGGAGGTGGAAAAAAATAAAATGGCTGGGGAATAAGGATTCGAACCTTAATAAACGGAGTCAGAGTCCGTTGTCCTACCATTGAACGATTCCCCAGCAGAAAATGTTAAGAAACACCGCCTGTACGGCTCTTTTTTAGGAACCAGTTTTCAGGCGGCGTGAATATAATGCTAATGATTTCTTATGTCAACAAATTTTCTTCACAAGTATCTGTTAAGGAGATTGTACTATGAAATCAATATACAAGATAATATGTGTTACATGGCTTGGTCTTTGGGCAGCACTTGCAACAGTTATCCTTTGTATTTTCATTATACCCGCAGGAATGCTAAGCCGTACCGGTAATCTGGCTTTCTCTCTGTCAAAGCTCTGGGCATACACAATGCTTGCCGTTTCCTTCGTTCGCACAGGAATAAAAAACAAGGATAAGATCCAAAAAGGAACTTCATACATCATTATTTCCAATCACCAGTCGCATTATGATATCATTACATTGGTTACTAGGTTGGATATTCAATTCCGTTGGATCATTAAAAAGGAAATTCTCAAAATCCCTATTTTCGGATACGGATTGAATGCTTCGCGAAACATCTTCATTGAACGCACCAATACTACCAGCGCAATTGATAGCATCAACAAAGGATTTGATCGTTTACCCAATGGTGTGAGCGTGATGGTGTTTGCCGAAGGAACCAGGTCGCCCGATGGTCAAATTCACGAATTCAAAAAGGGCGGATTCGTAGCAGCCGTCCAGCGGAAGATTCCCATCCTGCCGGTTACAGTCAATGGAAGCAGGCGCGTCATGCGTAAGGGAAGTTTTATCTTGAAGCCGGGAAAAATCCAGGTCGTCGTAGGTGACCCTATAGATACCAGCAGTTACACCTCCGAAACAATCCCGGAACTTATAAACAAAACACGTCAGGTGATCATAGCGAATTTTAATCCCGAATACACGGGTAAATAAAACAGGCTCTTGTTTGTAATAAGGCGTTGTGCCTGATATTATTTTTTAAAGGAGGTAAAACAATGCTGTTATCCAAGAATTTTTATCGACTGATGTTTTTCTTCGGTGCACTCTGGAATTTTTCTTTTGCCCTTCCGGGACTTCTTTTCCCCGAATTCAGCATTAAACTCACTTTCGGAACAGAAATGGATCAATCCCTGTTGCTGGGGAACTACTATGCCCACAGTATGTATTTATTTTGGTGGGGTATAGTACTTATTTACGGTATCGGATATTATCTGGTATCACGTGATGTAAATAAAAACAGAGGAATCGTATGGATGGGAGTAATCGGGAAACTCTGCTTCTTCTTTTTCCTGACCTATTCCTATCTAACCGGAAAGTCAACTATTCTGTCTTTTCTTGGCGGCATGGGTGATTTTATTTTCACTATATTATTTTTGAATTTCCTGTGGCAAACACGAAACGAAGCGATTTAGTTTAGTGATCACCCTTCGTCAAGGATAATAGAACTGAATTTAAAAGCACAAATCAGATTGTTGTTATAAAGTACTTTGATGCATAAAATTCTGGCGTATTTTTTTATCTTATTATCTGCAAACAGGCAAGAAAGGTAGTCATAGTGGCATATTTTGTAATAATGGGCAACGCTACCGAATATTGCGATGTGATGTGCAATGAAATCATCGGTAGAGAAAATGTCTTGTTCATAAATAAAGCGAACAATTTTAAATCGGACCTCTTCAAATCACTTGATCTCCTGATGCAAAAAATAAGTACAAAAACAAATCTCCCCCTTTTCTCATCCGTCCGTTTTAAAAATTATTTTTGTGGCGTTCTCTTACCCGAGAGAAAAGATATTTGTCTCATAATCTTCGATTCTAATGCTCATGCCAGAGATAAAATGTTCTTAAAACACATCAAAAAAAAATATAATGCGAAGCTCGTTTTATACGTGATGAATCCGACTTCCGCGATAGAATTAAATCCGGAATTATGCAGTAATTATTACGATTCGGTATTTACCGTATTTGCCCATGATGCTGATTACTATGGATGGCACGCATGCAACCACATCTATGCAAAAATACCGGAGGAAGAACTGGCAGGCTGTAATAGCGGCTATGACGCCGATGTTTTTTTTATCGGCAGGGCAAAAAATAGATTGCAAAAAATACTCCGTGTGTATGAGTATCTGGCTGGCCATGATATAAAATGCGATTTTCATATAGTTGAAGTCAATGAAAAAGAAAATCGCCATGCCGTTGATATCAATTACAATAAGTGGTTGCCTTACAAAGAAATGCTTCGACGCATGCGCCGAAGCAGGTGTGTATTGGAAATATTGCAAAAGCCCGGTGAAGGCCCGACACTCAGAACAACCGAAGCGATCGTATACAACAAAAAAATAATTACAAATGATTTGGGAGCGGTATCCAATCCTTTTTATGATGACAGATTTGTGCACATATTCGACGATCCGGGAAATATTAATCTGAGTTTCATCAAAGAGAACATTGAACCGCACTATAATTATCGGGGAGAATATTCCGCAAATAACTTTTTAAAGCGTGTTGATGAAATTCTTTTCAAAGATCATCTGCTTCCCGGGCAAAGCTCGATTTGAGGGCGCATGGACGATTCCGAAAAAATAAAGAAACTTATCGAAGACTATGAAAAGGCACAGTGTGTTATCGATTACTTAAATCTTCAACACAATGAAGTCAAACTATCCGACGAGTATATGCTTGGCAGGAAGATAAGGACTTCCTGGTGGTTACGTTTTATCGGTACCGCATATGATATCGGCAGATCAATAAAATCAAAAATCCCTTACGAATCGCGTTCGTCGGGAAATACTCCCGCTCTTAAATACAACATTAAGCACAAGGATACGCTAGCTCTTTATGATTACAAAATTGCAATCTACACATGCATAATCGGCAAATATGACAACCTTCAGGAGCCTTTGTTCAAATCGGACAATGTGGATTATATTATTGTCACCGATGGTCATTTTCCTTCAACCGGCACGTGGAAAGGTATAGATATACGCACAATCGATGGAATACCGCCACTCGATGCTACCCGTATCACGCGATACATAAAATTGCACCCTCACCTCTTTCTGAATGACTACGATTATTCGATGTACATCGATGCAAACATACAAACTGTCGGAGATATGCGGTATCTTATTCATCTTTTGAATCAATATGGCTTCATCTCCAATTTGCACCGTCACAGAGATTGCCTATATGAAGAAATAGAAGCGTGCATACGCCTTAAAAAGGATGATCCGCAAATAATGCGAAAACAAATTGACTCATATCGAAGCGCGGCAATGCCCGAAAATTATGGTTTGATCGAGGCCAATCTACTTGTTAGAGATCATCATAACCCGGCATGCATAGAAATAATGGAAAAATGGTGGCAGGAAATTGCAAAACACAGTTGCCGTGATCAACTCAGCCTGCCTTTTGTACTTTGGAAGATGGGAATCTCAGTTCCGGAAATCGGACAAATCAGTAACAATGTGTACAAAATGCCGCTAATGCGGATTCATCCGCACTTGAAAGGATAATACTTTTGTTATAATATCCACAAAAACATTCTTTGCTTTTGTGCCGGCAAAATATAGATTTATAAATTTAAAGATATTTGAAATATCTAATTATAGAAAGCAATTTAAAGGAGGCAATAATGGCAAAAACAAAAGCGACTGCAAAATCAGCAAAACCTAAAATTTCAGAAATGGATCGCAAGTTGGCAGCATTCTGTCTTGTTTGTCCGGTATGCAGTCATGCCCGTAAAAAACAGCAAGGTCTGGCGTTTACGTTTGTCCAAAAAATTGAAGGCAACCTGTGTCCTTTTTGCAGGGCTTATGAACGCGTTTACGGTAAAAAAGCTCACCAGCCGATTCGTAAATAAGATAAATTAAATGCTTGCAGCTATTAATTAATTTACCGAAGCCTGAGGACAAAAGTACAGCTATGGATAGCAATACTTCTTCTATAAACTGGAGTACTATCGCGCGGCACCACCCATCAGCATTTCTTCTTGCAGCACAACTTTTAAGTTTGGCCCTTTATGTGGCACTGGGAGATGTTCCCAGCGGCCCATTTTTTCTCGGCGCTTTCGGAATGCTGATCCTTCTTTTGGTTGTTTGGGTTGTCATTCACAGCCCGGCAATCAACTGGATTGCCTGGATTATCGCGGGAATGGTGATTTTACTATCAATTTTGTCATGGCTTACGTCCAACCCGTCTATGTTTATATGGGCAACGTTCCTGGAGGCCGCATTATATTTTTATGGAGCTGGCGGTTTAATAACCTATATGATGGGTGATGAACACGTTACTACCGACGATTTGTTTGCTGCCGGCGCTACATTTACTCTGATTGCCTGGGGATTTGCCTATCTTTATCTGGTATGCCAGGCATGGAGTCCGCAAGCCTTCGCTTATGGAACACATCCTAAAGAACCCCTGAATTTTATCGAACTGCTTTTTTTGAGTTTTTCCAATCTTTCGGCTACAGGTTTAAGCGATATCGTTCCGATTTCTTCGCCATCGCGTGTTCTGGTAATGCTGGAGCAGTTTGCCGGTGTCGCCTACATAGCCGTGGTGGTCTCGCGGTTAATCGGACTGACAATCACCCGTCGTCAGGATAAATGAACATTATAACTAAAATGTTCGAATTAAGGAGAAAACGGAAATGAGCATTTCTAAGTGGTTGGATAAAAAGGAAGCCGAGGGCATTGATGTTTCGCATATCAAATTGCCGGAAGATTTGGCTAATGATGAAACTCCGGCGGAAACAATTTATTTTAAAGAGATAAGGTCCTGCTCTATTCTTTGCCCCGGCACCCATCCCTTTGCGACTATTGAGCGTTACGGTCACTGGTTTTACTGCCGGGGACGTGACAAAGAAAATGGTCCGCATACCACAAAACCGCAATGGTGGTTCTTCACGAAAGATTCCGACCTGGCGTTTAAAACGGCCAAATCACATTTAGAAAAATGATTACCTTATTTCAAAATCAAATGCCTGCGTAGCAACGACCAGGAGAACACAAAAGAATGCTGGATTATGTTTACAATGAATCTTTCGATTGGGAACGGATGTTTCTACCTGCAGGAATAAACGAATTCGACAACCGGAAAGCTGGCATCGCAGCCTGTCTCGCTCGCGACAGCTACTATAATGATTCAAGGCATACGGAAACATTACAGGCACTTGGCTTTGATGATGCCCAGCTTTTTCATGACAACCATCTGCAAACACTTATCGGGTGCCGGAATATTAAGACTCTTGATGAAAACATGTCACTAATTACGATTGTTTTTCGCGGTTCGGATGAGATTCAGGATTGGCTGCATAATCTCGACTTTCGCACGAACCACTTTCTTAATACAGTATTTTTCCCTCACCTCCGCAGACTCAAGGTTCATCATGGTATTCTGAAAAATGTTTATGATTTCGAAAAAAAGGCTGAGCAGGTCATCTTCAAGAATAATTTGGTAAAAGGTAACCTTATTCAAATACTAAAAGATGAATATAAAAGAAAACGTTGTTTCTTCTGGATTATCGGTCATAGTCTCGGCGGAGCTATGGCAACTTTATTTGCCGCCCGATTGTATGATTATTACGGAATTTCCCCCGGAAGAATTCTTACCCATACATTTGGAGCTCCGCCTATCGGCAATATGTATTTTGCCGCACGTTACGGTCATAAAGGCGCTCTTCGAATTAAACCAACAAAAAAGAAGAACATCCTTGCATTGTTTCGTTTTGTCAATGCCGATGATCCCATACCCGCTCCCAGGTTTATAGATGAAGTCAGTGCAAAAGCGGAAGGCGGATCGATTACACAACCTCCTTATCAATTATTGGGATTAAAGCACGTTGGACAGGAAGTGCGATTTTCGCCGCGCCTTCTTCCCGATTTCTACGAAAAATATCAAACCTTCACCAAAAGACGTTATAACAGCTCGAGCTTTATGAAGGTTCATTTTATGGAAGCATATATGACGGGAATTGATGTGCACCAGCGATTAACGGCAAAGGATAAGTAAAGGGAAACATAAAATGCGCGATATTAAAATATTTGTATCACACCGCATCGAATTTGACAGCCGGACTGTCGACAATCCGCTATTCTTCCCTATGCGCTGCGGCGCCGTAGACGATAAACGCGCCGGATATAAAATGCCGGGCGATGACACGGGTGAAAATATTTCCGATCACCGCGTGAGTTTCGGAGAATTCACCGTGCAATATTGGGCATGGAAAAACATCAACGCGGACTATTACGGCATCTGCCATTATCGCCGATATTTATCCTTTTCTCCCCGCCGGTATTACAACATAGAAAATGCAGAACTGATTGATCCTTTATTAAACAGCCAGGCGATTAAACGTTATCGCCTCATGGATTCGAAACGAATGCGCGATTTAATTGAGGCCAATGACGCCATTGTCAATAATGCCCAGGATATCCGGTTTTGGAGATCAGCTGAAACAGTGTACGATCTTTGGGTAAGCTGGCACAACATGGAAAAAGCATCTATTGATCTTCTGCTCCCTTTAATCAAAGAACTGCGTCCGGAATATCTGCAATCGGCGCAGGAGTATTTTTCAGACGCTTATCATCGCGGGCATAACTGCTTTATTTTTCGCCGTGAATTATTCTTTCAGTACTGCGAATTTGTATTCGACATTTTATTTGCGTTGGAAAAGAAACTGGATAACAGCGGATACAAAGAGACTTTTCCGCGCACACCCGGCTTTTTAGCTGAGATTATGTATGGAATCTTTGTCCATCATCTGCATAGACAGGAAAAGTACCGTATCAAAGAACTGCCTCTCGTTTTTTTTGAAGAAACGCGAAAAACACATAACAACCTGTCACAGGCAGTTAAACGATACATACGATTAACACAGAATTATTTGCGACTTCGAAGTTACGACATCCTGCCGCTCGAATCCAAACGCCGAGCGACACTGAGATGGCTTTATCACTCAATAAAAGATCCTCTATCGGCCCTGTTCATTGTATCTCTTGTTACGCTGTTTATAAGCGCCGGCTGCCAGACTATCCCACAGGCACAAAAGGCGGAGGAACCAACTCCGGCACAGGTAATAATCAAATACTCAGAACCGGATGGTGCGGTGGGAATAGCCCGCTACTACAAGAAACGATACAATGGCAGAAAAACAACTTCCGGCGAAATCTACAGTTCGAAAAAGCTGACAGCAGCGCACCCCACCCTTCCTATGGGCACACTGGTGGAAGTGGAAAATCTCTCCAACAACAAATCCGTAATTGTCAAGATCAACGATCGTTGTCGCGAGCATGAAGAAGTATTTATTGATTTATCACGCCAGGCGGCACGCCAACTCGGCATGATTAAACAAGGCAGAGCCAACGTCCGGATTACTATCATTAACGAAACTAATCAGTCAGATGAAGAGACGTCTGACACGCAGGACTAGCAGATTAAGTTTTCCTGTTTCCAGAAAGTTAAAATAAGTTTTACAGAAATTTCAAACCGCTACTGAGATTCTTTTCTCTTTTTCAACTCCAGCGCGGCCTTGAGTCCTTTTTGTCTGATTACTTTCAATTTGAGCCTCGTCTCCGTCAACTTAAAGAACCGCTTGCCGTATTTGTTTAAAAGTTTCTGATTAATTTCAAAACCAAGTCCGGGTTTGGTAAACGGCGCGAGCATCGCGTTTTTATCCGGGATGATTGGATTAATAATCCCTTCTCTTTGTTCCGGCACCCAGGAAGGTTCTTCCAAAGGATATTCCAGCGGCAACTTATTGCCTCTATCAGCAAGCACCATGTTCCAGTTGATATAAAACCCAAGTCCGTTGGTCCATGTGTGCGGAGAATATTCTCTGTTGTACGCGTGACATGCATCTATAACTTTTCTCACCTGGGCGATTCCCCCAGCAAATGTTGCATCAGGCTGATAAATGTGGAAGCAGTCTTTTTCCAGCATGATTTTGATTTCATCCCAGCCGTAGTTGAGTTCGGCACCACTAATCTTCACCTTGGAAATTTTCTTCAAGGCGGCATTACCGTCGTAATCTCTGGAATCGAGTGGCTCTTCCAGCCAGTTGATGTTGTTGGCATAACAGGCCTGAGCAAACTCCGTCGCGCGCTGCAAATCCCACGCGGGGATTTTATCCACAATGGTTACCAGCCATCCCTGATTGGCATCCACGCCTAAAACAAGACTATCCCCCACGCCTTTTCTTATCACCTCGATGTGCCGGATATCATCCTTCAGCGCCTTGTTTTTCACCCGTAGTTTTGCTGTTTTGAATCCACTCTCTTTCATGGCGAGGAGTTCTTCAACTCTTTTTTCCGGTTCGTGCATCTCACCGGTTGAGCAGTAAACTTCGATAGGCCTTGCCTCACCACCCAGGAGTTCATACACCGGCTTGCCCTTGCTCTTGCCGATAATGTCCCAGCATGCGGGTTCTATCCAAAAATTTCTCCAGCCGAGAATGCCGGCCTGCTTTAATAAACTTTGAGCAGATTCGATATCCGTCGGATCCGCACCCAGTAAATATCCGCCAATAAGGTCTCCCAGCCCTTCCCTTTCATATCCCAAAGCGGTACCTGCTGAATATCCTTCAATGCCGTCATCGGTAACAAGTCTTATCAGGGTAAATCCATTGTGCGTTTGAGGATAACCGGGTATCCAGGTGGGCCAGAAAGTTTGCTTTAACGGAACCTGCACATGATAAAGCTCAATCAAAGATATTTTCATAAAAAACCTCCTTGAGGCAGTTATGAAAAATTTACACCCTCCCACAGACTTTGTCAAACTTGTTCGGTATCAGAAAATAGATATTCAAATTCGGGGCTGTTATTTTTTTTGTTTGGATGTAAAATACTGCGCACCAATGTGGTTTTATCCGACAGGGAAATACAAACGTTTGGATTACTTTTTTTTGAAAAAATGTATTTCATGTCATTTCGAGGAGCAACGCGACGAGAAATCTTTTTTTTATTTTTTTACCTTAAAAGATTTCTCCCTTTGGTCGAAATGACAAATTAATAATTATTCAAAGATCTGTGTTTTGAACAAAACAAAGGAGGTATTGCAATGAATCTTAACAATCCCGAAGCAACACAGCAGGCATTGAACATTTTAAGAAGCGGCGCTACTTTCCAGTGGTATGTAATCCCGCTGCTTGTGATTGTCTTATACATCTATGCCAACGAGTATGAAAAGGGCAGCTACCGCACAATTGCCGGTGGGCTCGCTCTTTACATGGTCCACTGGTTTGTGGAAATCGTCAACGCCTTAATCCAGCATTTTTCCGGTCATGCTCTCTGGACTGTACCTGCCGGGACAGCGTTTGAAATAATGGTGGGCGTTGGCATCGAAATAAGTCTGATGTTCTCCATTGCCGGATTGGTTGTATGCAAACTGATGCCGAAAGACCCTTCCCTGAAAATTATGGGCATCAACAACCGCTTAGCCTTTACAATTGCCAATGCCGCTTTTGCCTCTATTCTCGAAATATTCCTGGTGCGGACGCCGACATTTGTCTGGGTTTACGGATGGTGGGGCGCTTTCCCGGTTTTTGTAACGGTTTACATTCCGTTCTTCGCTGCCGCCTGTTACGTGCATGATTGGCAACCACGGGCACAAAAGCTTTTCATTGGATCGCTTTTCGCCATCAACGCCATTGCGCTTATCGTATTCGCGGGAATTCTAAAATGGATTTAATGGCATCAGATCATCAGAAAGTAGGAGGGAACATGAAAACTTTACGTCTGAAAACCTCTCCACTGCCGGTATATTTAGTCATATTACTTTTTGCTGTCTCATGCCTGGCTCTCACTTCTTGCAGCAAAGACAGCTCCGCCAGTATAGACCCGCAGGCCGAATATAACGCAGCAGTCCAGGACGCGCAGACAATGACATCCGCAAAAATCTCAAAAAATCTAACCGCTATTGTTCCTGAAAATACGAATCTCATCTGGGAAAATGACGTGCCGGGCACGCGGGTGCTTGTCGCTACCTGGATCGGCAGCCAAGCGGCCTGTCAAAACTATATGGACCCGAATTCACTGGGCTGCAAAGAGGGACAAGAGTGTCAAAACTACAGTTATAATTCCTGGGTTTCTGTTGTTCCGGAACTGAAGCATCTCCTGGGTCATTATCCAACTCTTCTTCGGGTTGCCCAGGCTCTCGGTTTGCCTCCACCTTCTGCGACACAGACACTGGAAAACACGTGCATTCTCGAACTGTATGTATCCCCTACCGACCTTTTCCGGCCATCGGCAGACCCGGAAGTATCCGATCATGAGGCGGAGTTAGCATTTCCCACTGATGGATTCCGAAAATTTGACGATACGCTTCTCATTTATTCGGAAATGCCCTGCGACCCAAACTACTGTGACAATTGCACAGGGTCCGGAAAGTGCGGGATGACCTCATACCGGAAATGGTATAACAACCGCAGGACATATGTCTATTCGCAGACGTCCGTGAATAGCCCTTATCCCTGGACGGCGCTCGGCTACACTTACGATTGGGGAAATCCCATTCCTCCACATTTCGGTTTGAGTGAATTTGTAATCAATAGCGGAACAACGGGGATTGATGTTTTTATTAAATCATGCAAATGGACAGGAGAATATTTCAGCAACTGAAAAATAGCGCTTGATCACTTTTAAGGAGTTATAGATGAAGAATTACGGTATCAGTCTGAAGCGGCAAGGGCACATAGCCATCATTACTTTTGAACGGCCGGCAAAACAAAATGCCCTTGACCAGCACATGTTCGACAGTCTGGATAAAGTTGTAGCCGAACTCAAGGGCACCCTGCCGCGGGTTATCGTCCTCACCGGTGCCGGCGACAAAGCTTTCTGCGCAGGATTTGACGTGAATCCGGAAAATCCTTTACTTAAGCCATTATCCGTCGCAATGGAGAAACACGACAAAGGCCCGGCGTATGACCTCATCCACCGCATCAGAACAAGTACCGACAATCTTGTCATGTTACCCGTCCCAATAATTGCCGCCATTAACGGACTGGCTTACGGCGGTGGAGCCGAGATTGCTTCCCGCTGTGACCTGCGGGTTATGGATCCCGGGGCCGTGATTTGTTTCTCCGAGGTGCGGCTGGGCCTCATGCCGGACCACGGCGGAGTCGTGGGGCTCACCCACCTTGTGGGTGCTTCCCGGGCTACCGATCTTATCCTCACTGCCCGAAAGGTGGGTGCAGAAGAGGCCTTCCAACTCGGTTTGATCAACCGCATCAGTGCACCAGGCAAGGCTCTTGAGGAAGCATTGTCCCTTGCTCTTTCCATCACGCAAAACGGCCCCCGAGCTGTGCGCCATGCCCTATACGTTATCAGAAAAACCGGCGATCTGACAACCCAGGAGGCCCTGGAGCTGGAGACGGAAGCAGCCGCCACACTCATTGCAAGTGGTGAAAGCATCCACGGAATTTCCGCCTTTCTCACGCGGCAGAAGCCAGAATTCCCGGAACCAGGAGAATCCTGAGATGAATTTGAGCTATCCCCCAAAATTTAAGGCAGCATGCTCATGGTGCAAGATGCACATAGAAATTTTAAGTTAATGGAGGCAGTCATGTCCGAATCACAATTTTATCATATTTCCCAGAAAGGAAAACTCACCAGCGTCGCAA
This sequence comes from Deltaproteobacteria bacterium HGW-Deltaproteobacteria-2, assembly GCA_002840505.1. Lineage (NCBI taxonomy): Bacteria > Deltaproteobacteria > Deltaproteobacteria bacterium HGW-Deltaproteobacteria-2. The sequence goes on from PHBC01000004.1 coordinate 73,721, forward strand.
CTGTTGATGACGCTCTGGCTGTGGCAAAGAGCGGCGGCTTTATATGGCTGAATTACTGCCAGCCGAAAAAAGACGAACTCTCGATTCTTATCGGTCTTTTGGATCTCCATCATCTTGCTATTGAGGATTGTTTAAACGAAGACCAGATTCCCAAGATGGAAGACTTTCCCCGGAATACTTTTATTATCTTCAACACCTTTGAATATTCAAACAAAAAACTTTCGATCGGCGAAATCGATCTGTTTATCGGCGAAAACTTTCTGGTAACAGTCAGCCAGCGCGATTCCGACAACCGCCGGATTTTGGATGGCATTGAGCACATCATGGAGACAGACATGGAGAGCGCCCGGCACGGACCGGCTTTCCTGATGCACGTCATCTTGGACCACATTGTGGACCAAAAGTTTCTGGCAATTGAGGCTCTGGAAGATGAACTGGACATCCAGGAAGAAACCATGCTGGCCAGTGTTTCCAATTTCAACCCCGCCGAGATGATCCGATTGCGTCGCGACCTGCTGAATCTCCGCAAAAGTCTCTTCCATGAACGGGAGATCCTCGTTAAGATCTGCCGCAAAGATTGTCCCTTCATACCGGAAAAAGCCATCTATCACTATCGGGACATCTACGACCATCTTACAAAATTCTTCGAGTTAACTGAATCTTATCGTGAAATAGTCACCAGTCTGATGGACATGTATCTGTCAATGCTCAACAACCAGATGACGAAAGCCGCCAACCAGACAAACAAGGCAGTCCGGAGGCTGACATTCATAACCACTATCTTTATGCCGCTCACACTTATTGCCGGAATCGGCGGGATGTCCGAGTGGTCTATGATGACCGGGCCTCAGAACTGGAAAATTGCCTATCCGGCTTTCCTGCTCGCCATCGGGATAATCGGTTTTGTCAACTACGGCCTGCTCAAGTGGTTGGAAAGGAAAAAAAGATGAAGGAACGGACGTTCGCTGGAATAAACAGCAATAAAACCTTAACATCGTAACGTCCCGCTTTATATGAAGAAGCTTCATATATTTTCACCATATTGTTTGTACAAAACGTTATCCATGCAAATAAAGGTTGACTATTATGCGCTATTACTGTAGTGTCCAGTTAACTTCGGATACTTATAAATAAGATGCGAAGATAAGAGTTGGATTTAGACATTTTGAAGCACATAGGCTAGCTACCAGGTACTTTGGAATCTTGGTGGCTTTTTTATTTCGGTCATCGTGCTGATTCGACTTTTAAAAATTTATGAAAGGAGGATTAGAACTATGGCAGAAGGTAAAGTAAAATGGTTTAACGAAAAGAAAGGCTTCGGGTTCATCGAAAAGGACAGCGGTGGTGATGTATTTGTTCATTTCAACGCTATTCAAGCCAGCGGCTTTAAGACGTTAAATGAAGGCCAGCGTGTCAGTTTCGACATTACTGAGGGCCCGAAAGGTCCGTCAGCAGAAAACGTGCAAGCACTGTAATCAAATCATGTTAACAGAAAAGGCACTCCATGAACTCAGTTTCCCGGAGTGCCTTTCTATTTTCAACCTGTTCAGTAACTTCTGAAAGAAAGGCAAACAGGCATTAAAAAATGGGAAACCCCATGTACAACTTTGGAAAAAACGCGAAAGAAAAAGCAAAACAGCAGAAACAAATGGATAAGGCCGAAAAGCGCCGGATAGCTAAGCAGAGTAAGGCTAATATAAAGTCGGGCACACCGGACAAAAACTCAGCTACAGCCGAATCGAACCGGGTGGCAGATATCGCCGAAGGCATTGCATAATCGAACTGCCATTAAAAAATAACTTTGATGAGTTTATTTAATATTAAGGAGGCATCATGAGCCAGCACAGAAAAGAACGGACAAAGGAATTGGACCGCAAAAGAAGAAGACGGAAACAGACCCTGAAGCTCCGGGCAAAAGAGACGAAGCCTTTACACAAGAAGAAATAGACAAACGGCGGGTAACCATAAAATAGGAATTTAAATATGAAGGATGAGAACGGTCAAGCATTTCCCAATAACGACTATCGGATAAGTAACTGGTGCGACACAAACCGTGACATCATCGAGGCTTTAATGAACTCAAAGGAATTACTCATAAAAACAAGAGAACTTATATATCAAGAAGGCAATGAGGGTGAGTCAAAATGTGGGAAGTCTTAAGTACTGTTGGTAACGATATTAGAAGTGACAGACAACAAGTCCTTGGAGGATGGATTGTCCGGACATTTAAAACAAATGAGTATGGTAAAGTGGTGGATCAAGCTTTTGTGAGTGATCCAAATCACAAATGGAAAGTGTATAAGGAACCATCTAAAACAAAGGCAAAAAAACCTTAAAGAGACTCGCTGATAATGAGACTCAAGCTTCAGAAACAAAGTGTACTGAAGCTTGCTGGACGAATTATACCAGGAGGGAAGCGACGTGGTAAAACGAATCCCGACGAGTCGGGATGAAGTTTGTCGCTGCCACATATTAGTGATACCTCTGTCATTCCCATTTTCATTTGTCATTGCGATTCAAACATCCAGCCATCTAATCTTTCAAAACTCTAATCCTCTTTTCCTGCATTTTATTGAGATTGCTTTTATCCGGTTTCGACTGTATTTAATATCCCCTATCGACAACACATCGAGGTGTTATGAAGTTTGAAAAATATCATATCTCAGAAGACATAAAAAAGAATCTGGCAATACTTGGTTTTAAGAGACCGACGGATATCCAGTTCAAATCCATCCCGTCCATCATGAAGGGAGAAGACGTTCTGGCCATCGCCCAGACGGGAACAGGAAAAACGGCGGCTTTCGCCATTCCTCTAATCGATAAAATCCACCGGGAAAAAAGCAGCAAACGCGATACAGGCATCAAAGGCCTGGTCATGGTGCCGACCAGAGAACTTGCCACGCAGATCGGCGAGGTCTTTACCAGCATCGCGAAACATACCAACGTGAAAATCTTTGCCCTGATTGGCGGCGTCGAACAGAATGCACAGCTTAAGAAACTGCAGGAAGGCATTGATATTCTGATTACCACCCCGGGACGAATGTTTGATCTTATCCATCAGGGCTACATCAGCCTTGCGCGTGTCGATACGCTGGTCTTGGACGAAGCCGACCATATGCTGGATCTGGGTTTCATCAAAGACATTCAGTATGTCAAAAAAATGCTCATCCGAAAGCATCAGACGCTTTTTTTCTCGGCAACTATCAATCCGGAAATTAAAAAACTGGCCTTCTCTCAGGTGAAAAGCACGGCTATACGCATTCAAATATCCCCTGATGATCCGGTCTCTGCGAATGTTTCGCACGCCGTCATTTTTGTAGAGATGGATGATAAGCGTTTTTTTCTGGAGAGCTTCATCAGGGAAAATCCCGACAGCAAAATCATCATCTTTGTCCGAACCCGTGTCCGCGCAGAAAGAGTGACCAAAGCCATGGAGCGCGTTGCGATTCCCTCGATCACAATCCACGGCGAGAAAGATCAGGGTGAAAGATCCGAAGCAATGAAGAAGTTCAAAGACGGTAATTGCCGAATACTCATTGCCACAGACGTCAGCGCGCGCGGCATCGACATTCCGGACGTAAATTATGTAATCAACTATGATTTACCGGAAAAGGCCGAGAACTATGTCCACCGGGTGGGCAGAACCGGACGTGGAGTTAACAAGGGCCTGGCGATTTCTTTTTGCAGTGAAGATGAAAAAGAGCGTTTGAATGAGATCCAGCAGTTTTTGAACAAAGAGATTGAAGTGATCAAGCTCGGCAAAAAAGATTACGCACGGACCATGGACATTGCAAAAAAGAATACCGACAAAAATGTGCAGGCACTGATCGCAGACAATGAGGCCTGGCTAGTGACTAAGAAAAAGAAAAACACCAAAAAAAAGTAAGAATGTAAAGAAATGATTCCTTTCTTTACATTCACCCTTTAGTGAAACTCGCTGAGAGCAAGCGGAGTGCAACACCACACACATCTTTCTTTTTTAACCACTTAATTACTTAATACTTAAAACTTCTTTTCATCTTTCACCTTTCACCTTTATTTTTAACTTGCAACTGATTGTTTTTTCTTGCATGGTTTTTAATCACGGGTATGAAACCCTCCGCTGCGCGGGATTGTTCAACTTACCAATTCCGCTGCGCTGCGCTTTCGTAATTGGAGTTTCAACAATAAATTTATGATGCGGTACTTTTGAAATGAATATTTTTAACCAATCCGCCATCGCCGCGAAGAAAAGCCCTTTTATCTACAGGGATCAGGCAACTTTGGAAATGCGCAGCGGTGGCGGCTGTATTTCCATCTTCGGGCTGCCCTTTCTTCTGGTAGGCATCTTCATCATGCAGATACCTCTGGGGATCATCCCCGTGCAGAGATCGGGAACACTGCCTGCCATTTTCGTCGTCCTCATTGGTTGCGTGTTTGCCGCGGTAGGCGCCTGTCTCGTTTTCGGACGCAGCGGTATAATCCTGGATCGGGGCAGAGGAAGCATTATCCAATGGTACGGTTTGCTTGTGCCCATGAAGCGTACGGAGTATCTGCTGGAATCGGTAGGTCAGGTGGAAATTAACTTCGCCAGCGGTGACAGCAAATCCGCCGCGACATGGCCGGTGACTATCGCCAGCGAGAGTATTGCCAAGCCAATCTCCGTCTCGCAGCCTACCAGTTTCATCGAGGCAAGACAAGTGGCCGAAGAGCTTGCCCGTTTCCTGCGAAAACCGCTTGTGGATTATTCCACCGGCGAGAAAGTTACCCACGACCCGGAACATCTGGACGAATCATACAGGGACCGGGTGCGCAGGACAGGCGAGGCGGTAAGCTCCCTGCCGCCGGAACCTCCCAACATACGCTCGCAGGTGGAACGCACGGGAGAAGGATTGATCATTAACATTCCCGCATTGGCCAATAGCAGATTTCAATACATTCCCGTTTACTTTTCTCTTATTTTCGCCGGAGGCGTGGCCTGGTTTTTTCTACGGCCGATTCTTATGTTTACCATGCCCGAGTTCATCCGCAATATTTTCCTGGGCTTCTTCGGTCTTTTCTTTATAGCAGTTCCCGTTATATCGGCGCTCCGGACAGTGTATCGCCGGAAAAAAGAGTTCGAGCGGATTACCGTCACGAAGACCTTTCTCCGTCTTGAAGCGCTGAAACAGGGAAAGAGCATCACCATGGAAATTCCAACTGCCGAACTGGAGGACCTTGTGGCGCCCACAACACGAGGCGCAATGAACACCATCGAGGTTTCCGGAATGAAGAAAGTCTCCTTGGGCGACACAGGAACTCCCCGGATGCCGGACGGGCGTCCCGTTCCCCGCTTTCTTGTGTCACTAATGAAAATGGTTGGCTCCAGGGGCATCACAGCTCGCAGCGATAAAACCTTTATCGGATTCGCCACAGGTCTGGACGAGGCGGAAGTTACCTGGCTCTTCGCGCTTATCAGGAAAACGATAGCGGAATAATAATGACACTCTCTAAGAACGAGCGTAGCAGAGTGGAACACCATACACATCTTTCTTCTTAACTACTTAACACTTAAATCTTAAATCTTTATTTTTTAACCTAGAACTTTAAACATTGAACGTAGAACTATTTTTTACTCATTCATTTTATCCAGCTTCTTCAACATCGGGTCGTCATGTCGGAATATATTGGTGGTTTCCGTTTCGTCATCATAAATAAGAACGGCCAATCCTTTTTCCAGTTTTTGTTTTATTTGCCTGACTTTTGTTTCCATAGAAGCCTCAATCGCACCATAATCAGTTCCGTTTCGGGAAATGAATTCTTTGATGACACCGTCTAAGGCATCGGCGCTGAGTTTCTCAACCGGAATGATATGGATCGGCATTTTAATTCACCCTTTGCGATAATTTAGAATTTGTATAATAGTTCGCTGTAATTGCCAATCTGAATTTAGTGAGACTCTCTGATAGTGAGCCAAGCTGAAAACGAATCCCGACGACTCGGGATGAAGTTTAAGGCGTAAGGCGAACTATACCAGGCGCGTAGCGCCGTGGTAAAACGAGTCCCGACGAGTCGGGACGAAGTTTGAAACGTTAGTCGAATCCCGACGTCGTCGGGACGGAGTGGGACACATGGCATCCTCGAACCGCAGGGAAAAATCCTGCCCCCTGCCTTTTTTTGTTAAAATAGTGTCACCGGAATTTACTCTATTTTAAAAGCGGTTTCAGATTGACATAAAAAACCACTCATTTTATAATTCGGCCATCAAAAAATAGTGCCTTATCAATAGCCGGGCATTTACAAACCGGGTTCATCATTTGCCTGAGGGAGGTAAATATTATGTTGCATCTCACAACAAAGAGAACCGTCAGGGCCGTTGTCATCTTCTTAATTATTACTTTTATTTTTGCAGGATCCGTCTCTGCCTATAACATCACAAAGATCGGAGATAAGGGGCTATACCCCCAGCCGGATGGAGACCGCCACAACAGTTACTCCTGGTGCATGGGTATACTTCACCATTCCGACGGTGATTACCTCTACGTCGGAAGCAACCGGGATATAGCTTATCTCGTCATGGCCGGACTCTTTCGAACCATTAAGAACACCACCGATTTTGCGACTATCAATGGATATATCGAAAACTTTTTTGGCGGTGATATCGGTACTTATGCCACGGCAGCCGAAGTGGATCTGCATCCAAAAATTTTCCGTCTCAAATTGAACACCACGGACGCTACCTGGGAACTTATTTACACGGCACCCAACGTGTCGGGACAAATCCCGCTCGAATTAGGCTATCGGGGCATGCAGGTTTTTACGGACTCAGCCGGAGAAACGGCACTTTATGTGGTGACCGAAGCCGGAGCTACCAAGATTTCCCGGGTACTAAAGATCTCCGCTGATTCAGATCCTCAAAATATTGTTCCAAAGGAAGTCTTCCGAGTCACGGGAACAACGAGCCTGCGGCCCATAGCCGTCCATAATAGTAAGCTCTACATCGGCGCAAATAACGACATCTACGAGGCGTCGAACCCTGAAGCGATGAGCGATTGGACAAAGATTGCCGCCGATAGCGACTTTGGCGGTCTCATCGCCTTGGGCAAAAAGGCCATGCTCTGGCAGTTCGCCAGTTTCAATGACTATCTCTATGTAACATTGGCGGAAGATGTTGATCCGGCACAACCCCAGACTGCTGATAACGGCGGTGCCTGGCTCTTCAAAGGTAAATATGATTCTGATTTGTCACAGTGGGTTTGGACGCCTATTGTCGCCAACCAGAGCCTGTTTCCCGCCGCGCCTTACCCCAAAGGGCTCGGTAATCGCTTCAATTCCACCTTCTCGCTTACCTCCTTCAAAGATAATCTCTATGTGGGTACACTCATGACCTTTCCATCCCTTCTTGCTACGGGGAATGCACAATTGATTTTACAGAACCGGATACCTCCCCAGATATATCGCTTCAGCAAAACTGATGTCGGCGCCATGATAATCGGCGATACGGTAGGCGCTACCAAAAGCACTATCTTCCCATCACGCATCGGCAACTACTGGGCGGGCTTTTTCCAGCCCAACATTTTCCAGACGCTATCCTTCGACTCCACCATTCGAGAGACAAACTTCTCTTTGAATCAGTACTTGTGGTGGATGGCTGAATACAATGGAAAGCTTTACGCATCAACTTTCGATCTGCGGGTTTTTCTCAAGTACCTGACTCGCGCCAACGTGGAGGAGATCGGATTAATCGCCCCGGGGGACGATTCCGCCTGGCAGACAATCCAGACGTTGCTCGACGCTGTCGATTTTTATAATGATAACCCGGCGGGATGCGACATATACTACACATCGGACGGCACCAACTGGAGCCCTCTTACCCGTGATGGCTTTGGTGACCAGTTCAATTACGGCGCGCGGATTCTCCTGCCCTCGACAATCGCGGCGCACCCCCTTTATGTTGGAATGGCCAATCCCTTTTACGGAGCACAGGTTTATACAGTCGAAGACACGAGCAGCAGCGCTGCAGCCTCCTCCGACAGCGGCTCAAGCGGCTGCTTCATCGCTACAGCGGCCTTCGGTTCTTCTCTGGATCCCCATGTCAATATTCTTCGTATCTTTCGTGATCGTTTTCTTCTGACGAATGCCCCCGGCAAAGCCTTTGTCCGCTTCTACTACAGTCATTCTCCCGCGGCGGCCCGCTTCCTGGAAAGACATGAGTTTTTGAAACCTTTTGTCCGTCTAAGCCTTCTGCCCATCATCGGAATTTGTTATCTCGTCATCAACGGTTTTGGCGCGCCGGTGTTTACCTTCTTCGCCTTAATCCCGATTACCGCTCTCATTATATTCCGGAACAGGCGCCGGAATCGTTCTGTTGCTCAAGAGGGACTGCAACACTAATGCTGAATAATTATTTTTCCGTATCTCGAATAAAGAAATAAAGCGTTAAGAATAAGATAATGGATGGTTTGTTTGAAAAAGATTGATGAACGTCTGCTGGAAATTTGCAGTTACGATGGGTCTGGTTATAAACCGTTGATTGATTATGATAAATGGCGGGTGGCCATATTACGCTATTGTGACGAACTGCTGCCCGAACGCATCCTCACAATGCAACGACACGACGAAACGGATGAGGTTTTTGTTCTTCTGGAAGGCCGCTGTATTCTTTTTTTAGGAGAAGGCAATAATACGATCGACTCGATTACCGCCGTTGATATGGTGCCGCGCAAACTTTACAACGTCAAACGTGGCGCATGGCACAGCCACACCTTAAGTAATGATGCCTCCGTACTGATTGTGGAAAATTGTGATACTACGGTTCAGAATTCGCCGAAGAAGCTATTGAATAATGACCAGCGCCGACAAATTGTAGATATAACTCACGAATTATGGCAAGATTAATCTCCTCCTCAAACATAGAACCTTGAACGCGGAACATTGAACATATATTCATTATCTGGTCTGACCTGACGGGCATGATCCCTCACTATATGCAATGAATGATCAAAGGATGAACAATAAAGAAAGGGCATCCAATCATATTTTTATTGGATGCCCTTTACAGTCTAAAATTGAGATTTTCTATTCTGTGGTGAAATCAATGGTCACCGAACTACCTGTCGAAATTGCGTCTGCGGTTAAGATTGCGCCCGTATAGGTTGCTACCACATTATATGTACCAGCAGGCAGGTTGACAGTATAAGATCCTGTTTCTGCATAATTCACGCTCTTTACCGTAATCTGCTGGGTCGCATCACTGGGCGAAGGCTGCCGGAATTCGACGGTTGCCGCCTCACCTGAGGTTTCTGTCGGAATGGTTAATTCTACAGTAATTACAGCCATTGTTGCTGCATCCAGAATGAAGTCCTCTGTGTATTCCGTATCGTATTCTACGGTAATCTGTCTGCTCGAAGTAATGAAGCCATCAGCAACGACTACGATATTATACGTTCCGGGTGGCAGGTACATTAAATAGTCACCGTTTACGTCTGTAATAGCAGAAGCCTCGGTGATTACCTTTTCCACTTCCGTGGCAGCGGAAGCGTTGTATATCTGAGCACTCACAGTAACGCCAGCCAAAGCTGCAGATCCGTCTGTTACGTTTCCAGTCAAGGTGGCATTATTCAAGGTATCGATTATCTTTACTGTGGGTTTGAGAAGCCATTTTGTGCTGTTGCCCGCTTTTACCACTGAACGTCCGGCATCAAAGTCAAGGACAAGACCAACTGTACGACCGGATACAATATCAAAGGTATGCACGAGTTTTATCCCTGTCTGAAATCCACTGGGAACTTTCAGTTGTATCGCTTCATCTGCTGATGTGATGAGGTAGTTCGCATAGGGATGAGAGTCCCCGAGTATGTTTGTATTGGAATCGGGAGTGTCAGCCAGAATGAGGCGCATCTGTGTGTATGACCCTGTTGCCAGGTCAGCCACACCAAGAGATGCCGTCTTGCCATTGATCAGGTCTAGAAGATTATAAGTAGCATTTGGCGTTAGAACGGTCTGCCATGTTCCCTCTGCTTCATCAGCTTTATGGACCTGAATTTCTGCAATAGTCACATAAACCGCTTTGTATTCGGAAGCCGGGGCATCCGACAGTGACACAGACAAACTGCCGCTATCCGCGCTTGAGCCGCTACCTGATGATCCACAAGACATCAAAGTGAGGGCAAGAAGACCAATCACCATCATTGATAGATATTTCCATGATTTCATAAAAAAACCTCCTGGTTAGGTTAACCGTGTAATTACTTTCACGGTGTTGGTCTGTTGTGAATTATTTGCTCATCTGACTGTCTACAAATTTCATTTAAATTTCACCTACAATTCAGCAACGTCAGCAGGGACAAATCGGTCAAGGTTAAAGAAAAGTCAAAGGATAAGCACTTCTTTGTGTACTGTATACAAGGTAAAAGAAGAATTGTCTGTGACGGTCGTCACAATTAATGCAATTTATTTGAAGAAAAGTTCTTGAGGAGGATTTTTTCAGGATCTCGACACTGGGTTGCGCTAACTTACTGGAAAACTATAACTTTTCTCCTAATCGTAAAGCTTTTCTTCATCGAGGATTGTCATTTTCTTTCGGTCGATCACAATGTAGTGTTTCTTCTGGAGTGTCGAGATGATGCGCGAAACTGTTTCCCGGCTCGTTCCAGCCATTTCGGCGATCATTTGATGCGTGGGCCGTTTGGGAATTATCATAAAACGGCCCTCGTGGTAGCCCTGTTCCCTGGCCATCCGTAAAATCACCTCAGCGACGCGGCCATATGCGCTCATATGCGAAAGCGTATTGATCTGTCGGTTTGACTTGCGGAGCCTTTTCGACATCTCGATAAGCATTTGAATAGTGATCTTCGGGAACCGATGCAGAATATCGAGAAAAGGTTTCCTATAGAGCATGAACACTTTGCAGTCCTCAGCCGCAATGACCGATGCGCTACGCGGTTCTCCGTCGAGAATTGCAATTTCGCCAAAAAAATCAGAACGCTTGAGCGTGGCAAAAATCGTTTGCTTGCCTTCGGAGGTGGTCACAGACACATGCGCCGTGCCGGAGACAATGATAAAGAATGTCTGCCCCTCGTCATCGTCTCTTTGCACAATAACTTCGCCTTTGTGGAACTCCCGCAGGATCATAAGCGAACAGACAGCCAGCATCTCCGTGTCGGTGAGCCCCTGAAACAAAGGAACTTTCCTGGCGAATTCCATAATTTTTTGCTTGTCCATAATCATCGTGCGATCGCTCGCTATTTGATATTTTTAAGTTGATCGAACCTGGTCAGCACATGCTTATCTAATTCACCGTTATTTCCGTTTGACCTGATGACGTGCTTGTAAATACTCTGAGAATGATAGGATCTTGTTTTTACGGGTGTTGTCATAGTATAGGAACTTTGGACCGGCATGTCAAGAATCTCTTGGCCGGAAAGGGATTGTGTCATTTACCATTTACCTTTTATTTTATATGCTTCTTGCTTAACTACTTTATTACTTGAAACTTAAAACTTCTTTTCACCATCCACTGGTTTTTAACATTGAACGCAGAACTTAGAACAGTTTTTTCACTCTTCACTTTTTAGTGACACTCGCTAAGGGCAAGCGAAGTGTGGCGAAGCGTTAGTGGAATCCCGACGTTGTCGGGACGGCGTGGGGCACCATTCACTATTCACCTTTCACCTAACGCATTTAATTCTTGCATTACTTCTCAAAGTTATAATATCGTGAGACCCAATGTGCAAAGTACATAGGGATATCCACTATGCTAAGCTAAGCTGGGACTATTCAATTTTAGAAAGGTTATTACTTGTTCCCGAAAACAATTAAATCATGGCTGGTCGTACTACTGGTGATCATCAGCCTCGGCTACTTAACGCACAATAAGTTAGAGCAGAAACGCCTTGCCCGCTATGGAACGGTAGCGGAGCAACCTGTACAGGAAAGTACTGATGCACCGGCGATTCAACTGATGGGCTATGAAATTGAGCCTATAGCGCGCTATGAGATTCGCGCCAAGGTGCTGTCTATCGAACGTTACCGGACGGGACATGATGCAGACCTTTCGCCGGTGGATTTTGCGCTGGGCTGGGGACCGATGTCTGATAACGCTATCACCAAACAACTCAATATAACTCAAGGCAATCGTTGGTATCAATATAGTTGGAGCGATACTCCGCCAATCGATCCGGCCATTATCGTCCGCACCTCAGCCAATACACATCTTGTGCCGGCTGATGACAATATCAAAGCGCGCCTGCTTAAGGTGCGTCGCGGAGAAATCATCAACCTCAAGGGCTATCTAATCAATGTCAAGAACCCCGACGGCCGGGTATGGCGCTCATCGCTGACACGGGAGGACAGCGGCACAGGAGCGTGCGAATTGATGTGGGTGGCGGAGGTAGCGATTGATTAATGCGCTCTGACATCAAGAGATTCAATTAATTCCACAAAAAGATAATATTCCCCTCCAGAAATCGGAGTCAAATCTTTAATCTTGACATTTGGTCGACGTAAGTTAGATAAATAATTATAGAGCAGTTTTTTCCCAATCATGTTCACTTTATCTATTGCCGCCGGTTATTGAAATTGTTGCCAATAGAATCAATTTGCTTTTCGTGGGATTATGCAACGGAGAGAAAACAGCCGGCAATGTCTTGATCAGAATCGCCCGAAATGTTATGCCTTCCTCCATGGGAAAAACCATCATACAAATTTATGAAGTTCAAAACCCAAAGGAGGCTGAAGCCTTAGTAGATTTGGGAGTGGATCATATCGGGAGTGTGCTCACTGATTCGGCTCAGCTCAAAAATGCTACTATACGTAAAACAGTCCGAATATTAGGGACAGCGCCCTATTTTCCCATTAAGCAAGTTTCTTTTTGCAGGATTATGCAACGGCAAGAAGACAGCAGGCAATATCTTGCTCAGAGTCGCCCGAAATGATATGCCTTCCCCCATGGAAAAAACCATCATACAAATTTATGAAGTTCAAAACCCAAAAGAGGCTGAAGCCTTAGTAGATTTGGGAGTGGATCATATCGGGAGTGTGCTCACTGATTCGGCTCAGCTCAAAAATGCGGCAATCCATAAAACGGTCCAGGCGATACAGCAGGCGAGGGCTAAAAGCGGCCTGATCCCGCTATTTAAAGATCCTGTAATAATTTTTCAGGCACTTGATTATTATCAGCCGGACTTTGTTCATTTCTGTGAAATGCTTTCTCCCTTTCCGGAGGATCAGTCCAAAGTTGCGCGCGAATGTGACGCGCTGCTTTCTTTGCAATTGGATGTTAAGAACCGCTTCCCGCACATCGAGATTATGCGCTCACTTTCCGTGCCCCAGCCCGGTGTTGCTCAGACAAACGAGATTCAAATAAATATCCTGCGTTTTGCCGAACTATTCGCACCGGTTTCGAATTATTTTCTCATCGATACGCTTATCGGCAGTCCGGAGGATCAATCGCAGCAGCCTGTCGCGGGCTACGTCGGGATTACCGGTGAAATTTGTGATTGGAATATTGCCGAAACAATCATTAAAGCCAGTCCGATACCGGTTATTCTGGCTGGTGGTATTTCCGACGAAAATGTTTTTGAAGCCATTATAACCTTGAAACCGGCAGGCGTGGACAGCTGCACTAAAACCAACGCTGTGGACAAGCAGGGTCGGCCTGTCCGCTTTAAAAAAGATATGAAAAAAGTCCGACAGCTTGTCGAGGAAGCCCGGCGGGCCGATGAGTTTATGCAAAGGAAAAACAATGCTCACATCAATGTCGATTCAAAAAGAATATAAGGCCGGCGTGAAGTAATATGAAGATCGCCATTATCGGGGCCGGACCGGGCGGACTTTACGCGGCGCTGGCAGCGGCAAGAGAACATATCCAAGTTGACCTTTTTGAAAAAAGAAAAGTCGGCGAAGGCATTGTCTGCGGCGAATGTATTTTTGATTCGCTGGGGATTATGGCCAGGCCGGGCCGGGGATTTCTGCACCCCGTTGATGAGATTGTTATGAAGTGCCGCAGGGATTATACCTTTCCTTTAAGCAGGCTTCGAATATTGTGGATGCTCGACCGCCGGATCTGGCAGCAGGAACTGGCGAACCTGGCTAGAAGCCGAGGCGTTGTCATCCATGAAAACGCAAAGATTACACAGGCGCGTCTGCGGCAGATGCAAAAGGAGTATGACTGGATTGCCGACGCCAGCGGCGCTCCGTCGGTGACGTCCGGGCTCTATCAATTTTCGGATGAATATTTCAAAGATTATCTTCTGGCGTATCAGGTTGTGTTGGCGGGAGATTTCAGCGCTCTGGTACCGCGCATTAAGGTCGCCTTTTTTTCGAACCTGCCCTCTGAACTCCAACCCGCCTATTACTGGATTTTCCCCAAAGATGCCGGACGGGCCAATGTCGGCGTGGTCTGCACGGTGCGCGGAACCTTGAACCGGAACAGACTGGATTTAAAAAAACTGCTCGCGGATGTTCTCTTAGCGGAAGGTTTGGCTGCCGCGTCCGTGCTGGAAAAAGGCGGCGGCATTGGCACAAGCAGGCTGCTGCCGCGTCTTGTTTACGATAATATTATTCTGGTGGGTGACGCCGCAGGCCTGACCTCCCCTTTGCACGGCGGCGGAATTGACATGGCCTGCTTAAGCGGGGTTCTGGCTGTCCAGGCCGTCATCGGCGGCAGCAAGGGAATTTCATCCTATGAGAAAAAACTGAAACGGTATATGCGCGAGAAACTCGCGTTGGAGAAAGTCGCTGTTCGAAAAATGCGGACATTAAGTTTTGATCAATTCGATGACCTTTTGCGTGGCGTCACCTCGAAAAACAAGGTCGCCCGGCTCAAGACCGCCCTGTGCCATCCGGACCTACTTTATGCCACGATCAAGTGGTTTGGCAAGAAAAAGGATGTCCCGGACTGGCCGGTTTAAATTTGGAAATAAGGTTACGATAATGCGTTCGAATAAATCACGCGATGAAAACAGCCACTGCCCCCGCTGTTACCAGCGTCGGGAAATCTGCATCTGCCCAATCCTGCCCACGGTAACAACGCGAACAGAATTTTTGATCCTGCGGCATATTGGGGAAACCGAGCGCCCCAGCAACACCGGACGGTTAGTAACGCTGGCGATGCCGAACTCACGAATTATCCCCTGTGGAGGCGGAGCCCGCATCGGGCTTTCGCCCATTGATGATGAATTTCTGCGGGCTCCCGGAGCCTGGCTTTTATGGCCCGATGGAACCGGCACACAGTCTAATGTATCAGATCTGAAACCGCCAGCTCGCGTAGTGGTTATCGACGCAACATGGAGCCAGGCGCGGCGATTGTATCGCAGTATGCCTGTTCTGCGGACCCTGCCCCGGTTGATTCTTCCTGCGCCAATTCGATGCAGAGACCGGTTGCGGGAGCAGCATCGTTCAGACGGCATGTCAACGATTGAGGCAGTAGCTGCCGCAGTCGCTAAGCTCGAAGGGGTCGAAACAGCCAGGCCTCTGGAAAAACTTTACGATGAACTGGTGAGACGAACAACCTCCTTACGATGGGGGAGGATAAGCGTGAACGGTGAAGGGTGAAGGCTGAAATGTGAAGGAAATACTGGATACCGGCCTACGCCGGTATGACAAAGGTGGTGGGGATGACAGCCGGTTTAGAGTGTTCCCTTAATTATCTTATATTGCATGGATCAGCTGTTCTTTGACTGCAAATTCAAGAAATTGATAAATATTCTTTCGGGATTTTATATTTTCCTTTTCGCAGACCTGCCAAAGTGTTTCGATACCTGTAAAGGAGCGAAGCAACCTGCTTAAAGTGTGATCTATTGTCATTGTTTTAACAGCGCCGCCGCAATTATAAACAACCAGGTATGTTTTCTTTCTGTGATAATGATCAAGAAATTCTTCAAATGTAAGCTCGCCGACTGTCATGAGTTCATCGAAATCATATTTTAAGGAAAGAGAAATAGTTCCGGGTGATAAACCAAATACGGTTTCATCATTAAATTTGCCCTTCCCTGCCGCAACCAGCGGCCCTGCATAAAGCGAACTGTTCAGCGCACCGTGAATTTTTATTATATCCTCCATTACGGGGAAGAGATTTTTTTTGTTATGCCTGATGAACTGCTCTTTTACAAAAGAGGTTTGCATAACAGTAATCTCGTCTTTGGTGAGTTTCAGCGGTTGTTCGCATGATGATAAATGCACTGCGAAATCTGAAAGAAATCCAACCGGATCAATGCCGATGGTCTCCAGTGCCATAAACATCCAGCCCGTAGCGCCTCCGCGGTTGTAAAATATTTCACAGGCATTTTTCAGAGATTCGGCCCGGACCATTTCTTCTTGAGAAAAACCCGGCGAGGAGATCAGTGTGTAAGGTGCATCTTTCAGACAGTTTAGCGAAAAGGATTCCGCCTGATCATAAAGTGCAGTCCCCGGTATAACAGCCAGTGGAAAAATATCGAGATGGTTCGGCTGTAGACTCAGAGCATAATTCAGGCTCTCTTTGAATCCATCGGGCGTATCGCCCGGGAGTCCGTAGATCAGGTCCAGCCCGAAGATAGTGCCGGCCTGGTTCAGCAGAGATATCTTTTTAGCGAATTTAACGGTGTTGATTGTTCTGTTTACATTGGCGAGTACTTCGGGATGAATGCTCTGAAGCCCAACCTGGAGGCTGCAGTGAAGCCCGGCAAACAGTCCGGCGAGTTCACTGTCGATAAACTCTGTTCTTATTTCAAAAGTATAATGAATCAGCGGAGCCGTTTTAAGAATCATGCGCAGAATTTTTTTGGCACGCTTAAGGTCACAATTAAAAGTCGGGTCCAGCACAAAGATCTGGTTTACTTTTTTTTCTTCGAAGAGCTCAAGTTCTTTCCGGATGCGATCTAAAGAGATTTGCCGTACACCTGCCACACCCCGTGATTCGAAACAGAAACCGCATTTAAAAGGACAGCCGCGGGAGAGTTCCCACCACAGGCGGGAATAACGACAGGGATCCATTGCTCCGGAAAGATATGGCGAAGGCAGGACGTTAAGATCCATGACTGGCTGCTGGTCTTTTTCCGGATTAATCTTTGCACCTTTCAAGAAGACCCCGGGGATGTTTTTAAGTGTCTCACCATTGAGCAGTTGGTTCATGACTTCCGTAAGGACGATCTCACCTTCACCCTTTATGACAAAGTCAAAAGGTGCGCTGTCTAGCAGGATTAAAGGAAGTGCTGTTGCCTCCGCGCCGCCGGCGAAGAGTTTTATATCCGGGAATTTCTCTTTGATGAGTCGGCAGGTTTCACATACAATGTGCCTGTTCCACAAGTATGTGGAGAAACCGATCATATCCGGAATGTTTCTGCTGCATAGGTCCTCTGCTATAAAATCCGCAGAGTTATCGACAGTGTAATCATGAAATGATACATCAAGCCTCTTGCTTATGGAGTCAACTGAATCGAGCTGCGCTTTAAGGGATGCGGCAGCCAGAGGGACATCCTGAGGTGAGTCCTCAATGTGTATTGATACAAGTTTAAGTGTTACTTTTTTCAAAAATCAGCCTCCGGCAAATATTTCATCCGATCTATTTTCTATTACAACCGGTGGCTAAGGAATAATCCCAAGGCAACCAGCACCGGCGTACTGATATTGAGAATCACATTTTTAACCATGAACGGAATGAGGCTGGGGATATCATCGGCATTGCGAATGACGCCAAACATTACAGGCACGGCCAAAATCAATGTTAACAGCCCGATCAAGGCTCCCGGGGGAAGCACCCGCAAAAGACATCCGGCAATGATCGCTACATAAGTCAAACCCAGAAAAACAGTATATATTATGGCGCTGGACTTGCGCCCGATCTTTATTGGAAAATGGCTCCGGCCAAATTGCCTGTCCGCCTCAACATCAGGAAATTGATTGAGAAGCAACAGATCGTTAACCAGAAAAAACGGCACCAGGGAAGCCACCGCCGCAGTCCAGGAATAATGTCCGGTCAACATGAAATCGGTACCCATCACCATCAACGGCCCGAATCCAATGCCGGGAGCAATCAGACACAGAATCGGACTGCGCGTAATGAGCGGAGTATAGGCATAGATTATCATAATCCCGAGGATGCCGACGGGTAGTAGCCAAGGCCCGCGTTCCATCAGGAAGTAGATTCCGATACAGACCGTTAAAATCAGACTAACCAGACCGGTAATCAGGGCCAGATGGGCTTTTTCAGGGTTTTCAGGCAAACTCTTGGTCCCGCCGGAAAAGGGTGTGGCTTGGGTGATAAGATCGAGGCCACTCTTGAAGTCATGGTATTCGTTGAGGGCGTTCACGCTGATATGCGCCAAGAGAGAGCCTATTAATATAAGGACAATAAATACAGGGTTAAGAGAGGCTCCCGACCAAAAGGCGATGGCGACCCCCAGCAGCACGCAGGCCGGGGTTAAAATTAGAAAGTTTGGCCGCATGGGGCCAAACAAAGCATTATTCATAAAACCTCCATTGAATGGATATGTTATTTCGCGGCGGGAGTATATGGATAATGATCTGCCGTGTCAATTGAATATTAAGCCAATATTAATAGCTTTTCAGGGGATAATTCAGCCATCAAGTTTCAATGCACTTCGCTTCTAAAACTTGGGCCTCATTAAATATTTTATTTACGACATCAATATAATTATCCCTGTGATGTGTTTTCCATATTCTCTTTTTTATTTTTTTTCCGTTTTCAAAAAAGTCTCCCATATAAGTCCAAATTTCTTTCATTTTATTGGTTATATGCGAGGGACCGGATAAAATTTTCAAATATTCATCGAATAAATTATCATGGAAAGCCCTCATGATTTTGATTTTTTCATCATAAGGCTTTTCCGTATTGAATTTAATTTTTTCCGCGAGGAATGGGTTTGCGATAAGACCCCTGCCGATCATCCACCGCTCTATTGATCCAAACCGTTTCTCAAGCATCTCCAGTTTCTCCAAAGAATCTATATCTCCGTTATAGACAACCCTGTGTTTCGAGAGATTAAGACACTGCTCGAAAATATCAAAATCAACGTTACCTTCATACATTTGCAAAGCAGTCCTTGGATGTATGATCAGTTCATCGAGCGGATATTGATTGAAAATGGGAATAAGCTGCAACACCTCGTCAGGATATTTCAACCCTATCCTGAGCTTGATCGATAATTTCGGTTTTATTGCAGGCATGGTTTTTTCAAGAAAAGATGCGATCCTGTCCGGATAACAAAGCATACCCGCCCCCCTACCCTTTTTCACAACCATGGGAAACGGACAGCCGATGTTCCAGTTTACAGTTCCGTACCCGATGTCGTATAACGCATTGGCGAGTAAGATGAAGTCATCCGGTTGAGAACTCATTATCTGCGGTATCGTCGGAATACCCGTATTTTGCCCGGGATAAAATTCGCGCAGAAGGTTATTCATCGATTTCATTTTCTTCGATGCGGAGATGAAAGGTGCAATCGCGATATCAACTCCCTTAAAATATACAGGAAACAGGTTGCGATAGATCCTGTCGGTTATCCCCTGGACCGGTGCAAGGTATATCATGGGTAATCTCTAAATCCTTTTTGGCGGGCAAAAATTTATTTAACATTTTCTGATTGCAGAAGGTTTGTCAAGAATTAAAGTTGATAGTATATTCCGTGGACACCCTACTGGTTTTTTCTTGGGGAAAGAATTCAGGAAATACAACAAACCACTAAACAGATTTATTTTTTCGGAATCCGATAAGGTATCAGCATTGGTACCTGCGAGCTGTATTCACGGTACTGGCTTCCGAATTCGCAATGAAGATCCCGATCCTCCAGATATGTGCCGATAATCATCCAGATACTCCACATGATATTGAATATTAACCTGTCAAGGGTGAGCACAGGATAAGCCCAAATTAGAATTATCAGAAATAGATACAGGGGATGGCGAACCCAGCGATATGGCCCCTTCGCCACTATCTGTTGCGGTTTATCCTGTTTATTACTTATATAACGCATCAAGGGCTTGACGCCAAGCGCATCAAAGGAACCGAGAGATAATACCCCCCATAATAATGCAGCCAGGCAGAGGCAAAATAAAGCGCAAATCAGCAAGAAAATAATGCCATCGGCGCGAGCTACGAGAATGGAAGATTTCTGCCAGAAAACTAATACCAGTATCAAGGTAATAATTGATGTCAATCCATAGAAGGCATTATGATATCTGTCCGGCATAAATTTTCCAAGCCATTGTTTGAATCCTCGGCGAACGACTATACTGTGTTGTAGAAAATATATGATCGATAAAAAAGCGTCTATCAGTAGTGCATCCCTTGCGCTAAGTCCCAGATCAATTATGGTATAGGAGCCCATAATAATGAAGAGCCCAAACATGATTGCTACTACGGGACCGAGTATACATAGAATCCAGATTAGTATCACAGTTTTTGCATGGTTCTTGATGAGATCGGGATTTAAGGTTTTAATCAAAAGACCTATCATATTATGATCCTTATTAAATAATATCCAAAAACATTTATGTTAAGTGTTTCTCAATTAAGATCAAAGAAGCAAATTTACTTTTTGGGCAATGTTCTCCGAAAGCTGCTGGCATTGATGGATACCTCTTTTCTCTTTAAACTTTTGAAGACCGCAAGGTTTATCCACATCTAAACTGGAAATAGCCGAACAATCACAGCTTCCATATGTTTCTTCAACCATCTTATAAAGCGCCTGGCATTTATCAAAGGTTTTTGCCGCCTTGAATACCTTTTCGTTACTCCATACCTTATCGTTCTTCAACAGCCCTTGATAAAATATTTTTACGGTATCTTTGTAATCTCTTTCATGGGGATTAACACCATCTTTTAACCCAATAGCCAATACACCACCAACTACAGCACCACACAAGGTACCGCTGAAACCGATCCCACCGATGAAGCAGTCGATGGAGTCATTGAGAACGGAAGTATCCAATCCATTTAACTCCTCAATTTTCTGTAAAGTTGACTTGCAACAATGAAACTGGCTGGATTGAAAATGTTGATAGATATCTCGAATTGCCTCTTTTCTAACAGAATCAACACCAAAATGCTCAAGTTCATTCCTGCCAAACAGGTCTTCAAGAATTCCGGATCCTTTATACAACATCTCAAAGCATTTCATTGATCGGCCCGTTAGAATGGCTTTACGAAAATTTTTTGCCAGATGCTTCCCGCCGTGAACATCTCCGCAATTGCATGTTCCCAAGGTGTTTTTCGTTCTATTATAAAATTCATTGCTGTAAAAAGCGATCTTCCATTGTTCTTCAGAATTAGCAAATAACGGATAAAGTTTCTTTCCCAAAAGCATGGCACCCCCGTTGACCATACCACAAACATCTCCCATGGTGCTTACTCCGGCACCAAATCCGGTGGCGGCTTTAAGAAAAGAAACATCTACCGTCAATTGATGTTTATCGGCTAATGATATCAGCATTGAATGTGCACAGCTAAAATATTTGATAAAATTCTTTACCGATAATCTCTTGATCTCTACTGAATTTACCATGATTATCTCTTTAATCTAGCCTAATGAAAATTGGGAAAAAACAGCTTGTAAGACTAGGGAGACTAAATTTATCTTTCACCTTCCGTCTTACAGCTCAACGATCAATCGTATTTGCTTAACGGAAAGTCCACAGTTGCAATTCAATAATTTTTGTAAAAAGCATAACCTTGACGTTTTCGCGATCTCAATACAATTGTCCCGTACTGCTTGTCTTGCTTATTTCCGTCTTCTCGGGAATAAAGATTAGTTGTATTTTTTGATTACTTCTTTTCTTTCGTTTTCAGGCAGAGATTTGAGATATGATTTCCATCCCGGACACCAGCTAAGATGCCATTTCCAGATTTTGCTGATTATGGAATTCGGCTTTTTATCATAACGTGATTTCATGCTGCAATTCGCACATTTACTTTCCATGATAAATCCTCCTTAGATAATCTTGCATCAACCCGAATAATGTTAATTTAAAAGTCGCCACTGCCGGCAGACAATTACTGCGAGATAATAACACTTCTTCTGATTTTAGCCATCTCTATTTTTGCTATTTTAATGATGACCCCACTCTATTTCTCAGGGCTGCTGTAATAAACCAAATACCTGCGAAAATTAACATAAGCGGCCAAAACATTGTAATTAATTCAGATGGCAATAAATTCGCTTCTTTCCCAAACCAAAAAAGTCCAATGACGATAAAGAATATTCCACAAAAGATGCGGCTGCTTCTTCCTCCACACATCCCATAGCAGTGAGTTCTTTTACTTATTATCGCGCTTAAATTATGATTTTCCGACATGGATCTACCCCTCCCTTATTATTAAATCACTTACGTTTTAATTAATTATTTACTCTGTCTTTTGATTTTTCATCTTGTCCTTTACAACATTGTTCAATTTTAGCCCGGCATGCCTCAAAATCAAATTTGCCATCTTTTATGCCGCAGAACTTTTTCATCATTTGTTCACAGCTTTTGAAATCAATTTTTTTTGTTTTTTCTTCTGCTGATCCGGCATTACAACATTTGCCCATAAAAGACTCACAGAATTCAAGCCCCTTGCTTTTATTCACTTCTTCTTTTGCAGACATAAAATACCCCCTTGTTTTTATATTTCTATATTTCGATATATGTCTAAATATAATATTTTTTATTCTTTTGTCAAGAGTATTTTTACAGAAACATAAAAATACTCCATATCTCTTTATGGTTTAACTACTTATGATTTATTCAAATTAAGCCGGAGGGGATATTTTCGATTTGTGGCAACAATCTTTTCTTTTATTTTTTTTGTCGCCCGTAAGATATTCAACCATCATCCCGATGGTTTCATCTACAGGCATTCAAAGAATTGTCTGGCCTCTTCTTTCGCACTTGATGAGTCCGGCATTACGAAGTTCTTTGATATGATGAGAAATGGTGGAAAGGGAAATATTAATATTGCTGGCAACGTTACATACGGAAGGCTGATTATCGTTACTGAGCATTGCCTTCGCCCGGCAAAGTCTGATATTTTCAAAAACTGCAAGACGAGTTTCATTGGATAAAGCCTTAAACGCGGCCGACATACGCCCCATATTTTTGTCGCTTTTTTGTTTTCTTGATTTTTCCGCCATAGATTTGACCTATTTGTTTTATTTAGATGTTTATACATCTATAGAAATATAATATAATTATTAGTTATTTTTGTCAATCGTTTTATAATTGAAGCTCCCTGCAGCAAGCCGCGGAGAGCTTCAATTATAGTTACCGGAATATCAGGAGGGCTGATTCTTATTTTTTCTTTTTGGTTTTTGTCTGCGATTTTTTGGCAGTGGAGGAAAAGTTTACCATGCGCCAGACATTCTCATCTACATACTTTTTATATTCTTCGCAGCTCTTCTTATAGGTGGCAGTTAAGTCTTCCATGGTCTTTTTCAGATCCGGAGGCATCCAGTTTGCCTGATTTAAGTAAGAATTGAACATATTCTCGGCCTGGTCATGGAACTTGGCCATCGTATTGCTGTCGAAGAATGTCTCGACCTTGGCGTATCCTTCATCTATGGCTTTTTTGAAATCGTCAATACCCTTCTTGCATGCATCTTTCCATTGATTCATGACCTTTTTTCCTTCATCACTTATTCCGGGAGTCTGGTCAACAAAAGTCTTCATCAGCTTCTCGGCCTGGCCCTGAATCGTAACCATCATAGAAAAGCAGTTTTCAAATGACTGTTTATGGAAATCAATCGCTTGTTTTACCATTTCCTTATTATCCATAATTAGCTCCTTTTGTTTGCAGTATAATTATTAAAAAAGTTTTTTAATGCTACTACCAAAAAAACAATTGTCAAGATGAAATGTGCGATCATTGGCCATACTCTTTCATCAATAATTTTTATATGAGAATTAAGGTGAAGATCGCTTGATCGATAAGAAGGCCTTCTTTTAATCTGCAATCAATAAGTTTGAATATTTTCCTCTTTAAAAAATAATAAATAGTGATATTATAATACACGATGCGTCGGGGGAAACTAATTTTAACATTAATTTTTACACACAAAAGAAGGAGAATCATATGTTGAAGTTGCTGGGGATTCTGCTTAATTTGGGAGTTTTGGCATATCTGGGACATCAGGCGGCAGCATGTCTGGGCATGGAACAAATAGTAGATGTTAATACCTGGCAAAATCCTTGGATTCTTTCATTTATAGGTGTTGTCGCTTTGTTCATTGTTCTGAGAAATTAGCGATTAATTCCATCGCTTAAGGGGGCGTTGCATCTTTGGGGTGCGCTCTTTGTGGCGCAATCAGTTTTTAATTTCCTATTGTAATGATTTCTTTAAAAATAATTGACTTGCAAACAGAACTTCCCTATATTCCACCCAGCTATATCCATGAGGAGAATTCTGATCTTTCATGAAAACATTTATTCTCACAAGGCACGATGTTGAAAAAATACTTACACCCCCTGTAGCGAATGAAACGGTGGAAAAGGCTTTTAAGGCATACAGCCTCGGATGCGTGGAGATGCCCGCAAAAAGCTATTTGTATTTCCCGAAGGGTGATTTGCGATCCATGCCGGCTTATATCTCCGGTGAAGGCTTTGACATCGCCGGTGTTAAATGTGTCAATGTACACCCTCAAAATGCGGCAGGCAATTTGCCGGCCGTCATGGCTGTTATCATTTTGAATGATCCGCAGACAGGATTTCCGCTGGCTGTGATGGACGGCACCTACCTGACCTGCCTGCGAACCGGCGCTGCCGGGGCAATAGCGGCAAAATATCTCAGCCGGGAAGATTCGGAAGTTGCTGGATTTGTCGGTTGCGGCGCTCAGGCGCGGGCTCAGTTGTCGTGTCTATTGGAGATTCGCAATATCCGGAAGATCAAAATATGGCAATTTCCAAAGGACAAGGATTGTGTTCAGGAATTTAAAAGGTGGGCGCAAACTACATATGGAATGGAAACTAAAGTTTCTTCCCACATGGATGACGTTACAATGAATTCCGATATTGTCATTACCACAACGCCATCCCGCGCTCCTCTGGTGAATTATGTTTCTCCGGGGACGCACATCAATGCTATCGGGGCAGACGCACCGGGTAAACAGGAAATCAATCCGAAGATATTAAAACAAGCAAAAGTAGTGGTTGATGACTGGGCACAGGCATCCCACAGTGGTGAGATTAATGTGCCGATAAGCATGAAGCAGTTAACAAAAAATGATGTGTATGCGTTATTAGGAGACATCGTGGCCGGAAAGAAGAGAGGAAGAACCTCAGCCAAAGAGATTACGCTTTTCGATGCAACCGGATTGGCCATTCAGGACATTTCCTGCGGTTATATCGTTTATAAAGCGTTAAAAAACAAACGGGGTATTAAAAGCATCAAATTGTTTTAGTCGGCAATAGCAGATTCTGTGTAATCGTCTCATCCATTTGCACTGGATTTCAATGCAAAGGACACCCCCGGGAACACACCTTTTAAAATGACGTTTCTTTCTTCCAATAACGAACAAATTGTCAAACTATTTAAATATACTAGCTTTTAATCCTTAAACAATAAAGCCCACGCTCGCAGATGAAAATCTAAACCTTACATTGTTGTTATTATTTCCTTTGACACAAAATCTTTATTCATATAATTTTACGTAATGAAACAAAAAGAAAAAAGAAGCAAAGCCCCATCGCCGGATACTTCCCCAAAGCACAAAAGAGCGGAAAAAACGCTACATCAAAGTGAAGAAAGATATCGAACTATTCTGGAAAACATGCAGGAAGGCTATTTTGAAGTTGACCTTAACGGTAACTTCACCTTTTGCAACGATTCGTTGTGCCGGATTCATAAGCGCTCAAGAGATGAAATGATGGGAATGAATAACCGGCAGTATATGGATAAAGAAAACGCGAAAAAAGTTCTTGAAGCATTTAATAAGGTTTACAAAACAGGTGAACCAATGCTGGAAATTGATTGGCAGATTATAAGAAAAGACGGGGTTACGCGATATATTGAAGCATCTGTATCATTACTGAAAAATTTATCAGGCAAACCGATAGGATTTAGAGGAATTACTCACGATATCACCGAACGCAAGCTGGCAGAGAATGCTCTGCGGGAAAGCGAAGCAAATTATAAACAGCTTTTTGATAACTCACCTGCTGCAATATATCAAGTTGATTATAAAAGCGGAAAATTCTTAAAAGCGAATGATGCTTTCTGCAAATATGTTGGCTGCAGCCAGGAAGAAATAACTTCACTAAGTCCATACGACATTTTGACTGAAGATAGCAAAAAACTGTTTTTAGAGCGTATTGGAAAAATAGCTCAGGGTATAAAAGTTCCGGAGATAGTAGAATTTGAAGCAATTGATAGAAAAGGTAAACTCTGGTGTTTTCAACTGCACGTTAAAAATATTTACGACGCAGAAGGCCATGTGGTCGCTGCCGATGTTGTTGCGCATGACATCACCGAACGCAAAACAGCGGAGGAATTGCTCAGGCAAAGCGAAGAAAAATATCGACTTCTGGCAGATCACATGAAAGACCAGGTGTGGCTCATGGATCTTAACCTGAAAATAACATATATAAGCCCATCTGTGGAAAAGTTACTTGGATATAACTTGGAGGAGCTTAAACAACTTTCGTTAGATAAACTCCTTACGGCAACATCTTTACCTCAAGCCATAGAGTTATTTTCAGTGGAGCTGTCCAAGGCGCTTCCAACTTCTAAACCCTCATTCTTAAAGCATTTGGTGGAATTTGAATTCCGCTGTAAAAATGGCAAAACCTTATGGGGAGAATGCTCATTTAGTTTCATCCGGGATAAAAACGGGAAACCCGTATCCATCCTGGGTGAAGGCAGGGATATAACCGAGCGCAAGCTGGCGGAAGATAAACTTCAACAAACTCTCAAAAGTCTAGAGAAAGCGGTTGGCGTAACTATTGAGGTTTTAGTGACCGCATTGGAGGCCAGAGATCCCTATACGGCAGGGCACCAGTGCCGGGTTACAAATCTGGCCTGTGCCATTGCTGCTGAGATGGGCTTGGATCAGGGGAGCATTGAAGGACTCCGCATGGCAGGTTCCATACATGATATTGGTAAGTTATCCATACCTGCAGAGATATTGACAAAGCCGACTAAACTTACAGATATTGAATTTTCTCTGATTAAGGTACACTCTCAAACCGGATACGATATGTTGAAAGATTTGGAGTCTCCATGGTCTTTGGCGCAAATTGTTCAACAGCATCATGAGCGAGTAGATGGTTCCGGCTATCCAAAAAATCTAAAATTGGATGAGATTCTGATGGAGGCACGGATCTTGGCTGTCGCCGATGTGGTGGAGGCTATGGCTTCCCACCGTCCGTATCGTGCGGCTCTGGGTATTGAAAAAGCCCTCGAAGAGATTGAGAGAAATAAGGGTATTCTTTATGATACTGCCGTTGTAGATGCCTGTCTGAAATTATTCCAGGAAAAGGACTATAAACTTACATAATAAGGGAACACTCTTTCAGTTGATAAGCCTCAATTCTGACGATATTTATATCAGAGATACCACCTTTCAATCCGTTATCAATGAAAATGAGTATTTCCCCTATTTTAAAATAAATTAATTGTGTTATTATGATATTCAAATTATTGGGAAAGACAAAGTTTGGATATTAATTGTCGGGAGGAAGGATAATGAAAAATATTAGTTCAGTTATTTCTTTATCGTTTCTGGTTCTCTTTCTACTTGTAAATCCAGTTAATGTTTATTCGGAGTCGGTGGAATCGCCACAGAATATAGAATCATCGATTTTAATACCTGCAAAACCGGACAGTAAAGTGTGGGAGTATTATTGGAAAAATCTTTATTACAATAAAAAAAACATGACTAAATCATCTAATATTATATCAGTTTGGAGTTACCAGGTTGTATCCGATGCTGGCAAGAAAGAAATGATTGATAATGTAAAAGAATTTTATAATTTTGAGACATCCATAAAATACCAAAACTATGACCACAATTTATATTTGGATGAAATTGATTGTAAGAAGAAGCTGACAAGACTTAAAGAAATCGTGCATTATGATAATAAAGGAAATGTTTTAAATAGCCATAAATTTAACAATAATAAAGACTGGAAAAGTATTCCACATGAAACTATATTGGAAGTGTTATACAATAAAGTTTGTGTAAAACCGAACAAATCATCGAAGAAAAAGTAATTTAAGTTTTCATTTTCTTATTTATCAGGATTGGTTCTTGTCTCCTTTATATGCAGAATATCAGAGCAAAGATATACTAATTTATTAAAAGGTAAATTATTCAGCCGATCGCTTCGCTCCTGCTGATTTTTTTGTTACACCTTTCAACCAGTAACCATCAATTAAGACAGCCACCCACTACTTAAACTAAGGTAAAAGAAACACTTTTTCTGTAAGTGTAATTGACGAATTCTGAGAGTTATGCAACATTACACGTTAACTATCAAGGAAATCTGAACGCTAACTTAACATGTGGTCCTAGCATTGAGGGTGGTTCACATTTCAGGACAATAAAATACAGAGGTATTTTACATTGGGTAAAAAGAGTATATTTAATGGTATAAAAAATAATATAGGGAAGATTATCTTCAATATCAACAAAGAGAGACTATTATGTGAAGGGTTGAGACTCACATACTTTGTTGGGAGCCATTACAGCATTGATGATTTTGGCGGTTATGAAACAAGGCATGTCTCTACCATTAGATTGTTAACAATGGCATTAACTATTGCAAAGGAAAATATAAAAAATAGTTTTTCTGTTGTCATTAATACTGCTGATTATGCTCAAGACAATACTCCTCATTTTACATATGCAAAATCCGAAGATCAGACTAATGTCATCCTAATACCTGATTTTATTATGGACAGTTGGCCTGTCTGCGGAATTGATGATTATACGGCAACTGTAAATGCCATGGTGGAAAAATCAAAAGAAAAGGTTGTATATGATAAACTGTTTTGGATTGGAAATATAACAACACATAAATCAAGAGTAACTTTGTGTGAATTAGCACAAACAGATAATCGTATTGAAACAATTGCTATGGATTGGCAGCGTAATGAATTTAAAGTTCTCAAAAAACAACCGTCAACAATTTTTATTTCTTTACTGGAACATTGCAGATATAAATATTTAATAGATATACAAGGTTGTGGCTATTCTGCCAGAACCAAAATACTATTGTTTTCCGGTAGGCCTTTATTTTTAGTTGACCGGCAATGGCATGAATATTTTTATAAAGATATAAAGCCTTACACGCATTATATTCCGGTTAAAGAGGATTTGTCTGATTTAATTGAAAAATTAGATTGGGCTGACAATCATCAGGAAGAAGCACTTAAAATTGCAAATAATGCTCAAGACTATGCAATTAATAATTTGACTCGTGGAAAAGCGGTCGAATATTTAGCAAATGTTTTAGTAGAATATTCAAAGAATTACCCTTATATTTTAAGAGATTAGCGCCGATTAAGGGATTCTTTTTTTACCCTCTTTCAATCAATAATCATCAATTATTTTAAATCTTACAATTGTTTTTTCGTAATTGAAAGAAACACTTTTTCTGTAAGTGTAATTGACGAATTCTGAGAGTTATGCAACATTACAAACGTTAACTATCGAGGAAATATTAAATTTAACTTAACATAAGGACACTATGCAGATCATTATCATCAGACACGGTGAAACGCTTTGGAATAAAGAGGGACGGGTTCAAGGAATAAGTGATGTTGAGTTAAGCTCTGTAGGACTTGAACAGGCCCGGCTTCTGGCCTTATCCCTAAAAGATCATCCCATCAGCGTGATCCATACCAGCCCACTGAAAAGGGCGCTGAAAACAGCGGAGATTATCAACGAATTCCATCAAAAGGAAATTCATATTCATGATGACCTGATGGAAATAGACCCGGGAGACTTTGAAGGTGTTTACTATAAGAACCTTGTAGTCAGCGAAAATGATTTTTTGAACAAATGGGCTGCTAATCCGGCTTCTGTCAAAATGCCCAACGGAGAATCATTGACTCAACTTCAGGAGCGTGCTTGGCGCGCCATGGAAATAATCATTAACAAAGATGAAAACGCATTGGTAGTTGCCCACAACTTCACCATTGCGGCTATTGTCTGCCGGATAAGAAGCATCAGCCTCAACGAATTCCAAAGTTCCCTGGTAGGCAATGCTTCCAAGACGATCGTCAACTTTCAAAAAGATGGTATTTTCATCGAAACGTTTAATGACCGCAGCCATCTGCAGGAAGATATAAAATCATTGGGATGATTTAGTGCCGGGAGTCAATTAAGCAATATATTATCAAAACGAAAAAGGGAGGGAGTCATGTCAAAAACCAAAATTATCGGTGTAGTTTGTCTGTTGTGCATGCTGGTTACTGCACTTGCGTTAGGCGAGGCGACTCCCTATGAAAGCGCAATTACTGAAGCCCGCAGCGGAATCTGGAAAGCCATAAACACCGGCAAATGCGGAAGTGCCACAGCTGCCATAATGGTTGATGGCAAAACCGTTTATGCCGAAGGCTTCGGTATGGTAAATAGAGAGAAAAGCATCCCTGTCAATAAATCTACTCTATTTAATATAGGCTCTATCAGCAAGGTGTATGTAGCTGCTGCCATAATGCTGCTCGTTGATGATGGCAAGGTTTCGTTGGATACGCCGGTCATGAATTATCTTCCCGAATTCAAGATGGCTGACGATAGATATAAAAAGATTACTGTAAGAATGTTATTAAACCACGTATCGGGCATACCGGGAACCGAGGGTTCGAATTCATTCGGGTTTAAATATGATGACAACGTAAAGCAGGAAACAATTAACACTTTAGCCCGCGCACATCTTAAGCATGACCCGGGAGCAATGCAAGTATATTGCAATGACGGATTTACATTGGCGGAAATGATCGTGGAACGGGTAAGCAAGAAGAAATACATCAATTTTCTTAATGAAAGGATATTTAAGCGGCTGGGCCTGAAAAATACCGGTATGAGCGTGGCTGAAATCAAAGGTCAGCCTGTAGCTTTGTATTATGACGCTACAACGGGAAAAAATCATCCGCTGGAAGCGCTATCAGTTTTAGGCGCCGGTGGATTATCATCAACTGCCGAAGAGCTGTGTCGTTTTGTAGACGCCTTTTCCAGGGAAAATAAACTCTTAAAAAAAGCATCTCTCGCTGAGATGAAAAAGGCTCAGCCTTCAGCATTTGCGGGCAAGCTAAGGAATCCCTCGCTTTCGTTTGGGCTGGGATGGGATATGACAGGCTTTCCGCAGTATGATGCGGCCGGAATTCAGGTATTAGGAAAAAGCGGCGGCACTGGTAATTACTCTTCGATGGTTTTCACCGTTCCGGACAAAAGAATATCTGTAGCTGTCATTGCTTCCGGAATTGAAAGTGGTGCGATGAAAATAGCGCTGGATATGTTGGATGCCGTACTGGTTGATAAAAAGTTCATTGCTAAAAAAGAGAAATCCCTTTTGATACCGCCGGAACCACAGAATTTACCGCAAGATTATGCTTCATTCAGCGGTTATTATGCCAGCAACGCTAAATTCGGCCAGGTCGTGTTTGATGCGGATAAAAACACTGTTACTTTATTTAGTTTTAAGGAACAGGAGAAAACACCGGCAATCACACTCGTCTATAATGATGGCTATTATCGCGATCCCGAAGGTGGCAGTTACTATTTTACCAGCATAGGCAAAGAAAGCTACCTGGTGAATAGTCTATCCATAGCCAACGATATGATCCTGATGCAAAAAATAAATCCAATAGAAAAACCGCAAAGTCTCAAAATCAATATGGATGGCAAGGTTTGGCTTAGACGTAACGTTTCTCCCTTTGAGTCGGTTATGTCTGCTGATTCGCATTTTGCGAAATCATTATTGTACAAAGACCTGCCGGGATATGTGGTTTTTCAGGGTATCAAAAGGATAGAGTCTCCTGAATTCGCGGGCATGCCCTTTGACTCTGTCCGTGACCAGACAGAACTTACCCTTTTGGAAAAGGATGGCGACACATGGGCGTGGGTTTCGGATATGTTATATAGTCCCGCCCAGAGTGCTGTTGCTTTAAAAACAGGAGAAAATTCTGTAAAAATTGGAAGCGCTGGATATAACGAGTGGCTGGTAGCAAATGAAAACATGATTTTAAGTTTTACAAAACCCCAACGGGGAAGAATAATCATATTCTCTTCTGAGGATACCACAACCTATGATAGCGCAATAGATACAGGCAACGCATTTGCCGCCAAGGGCAGTTATATTGAGTCTGCTGGTTTTGTAAACGACGTTTTTACAATCAAAGCCAAGCCGGCAACGGCCCAGGGGAAAAATTAAAAGATTTTAATTATTGCCAGCACTGATGTGTGTGAAGCTTGCATGGGGGCCAAGCTTTATTCTTGACAGTTTTGACCATCTCGGTTACTTTAAAGTGCCAGCAAGAATAAACAAAGGAGAACAAGCATGCGAAAAACAAAAATGATGAGATATGCACTCATGGTTTTCTTGCTTTTACCCTTGATCACGTTCGCGCAGTCACAAGAAATAAAAAAATATAAAATTATTAAAGGAGACACCCTTTGGGATATTTCTGAAAGAGATTTGAACGATCCCTTCATGTGGCCGGCAATTTGGAAACTAAATAAATGGATAGCGAATCCTCACTGGATCTATCCCGGCCAGATAATCAAGATTCCTCTCTATCTTCTTCAAAAAGAAAAGAGCGAAGAGGATGGTGCTGCGGAATCTGCAACTGCATCTGCAGGAGAGACGTTTTCATATCAAGGGCAACCATCTCCAGAAGAAGAGGTAAAAAAAGAAACTCCAATAAAATATCCCCTCGTCAATAGGAATACTCTCATGATAGGCGGCTACATTGCTGACTTAATTCCCGGAGTCGGAGAGGTTGACGACCTATCTTCGCACCAAATAATCACTGGTAGCGAAGATATCGTCTATCTTACTACTGACCATCCAGCCAAAGTAGGGGACAAGTTTTATGTGATAAGAGCCTCCGGACGTATAAAGCATCCTATTACCGGAAGAAAGATTGGTTATGTTATTACGATCAAAGGGATAGTTGAAGTCGTGAAAATTACAAACTGTGATACAACGGCAAAGATCACGAAATCCTTTAGCGAAATTCAGGCAGGTGACCGCCTTGTTTCATATTACGATATAGAATCTCCGATGACTGAAGGAAAATTTCGCACTCCGTATATCAATGGTATGATTATCGCCACCAGCAATAACATAGCACTTCAGTCTATGTTAGACATCGTTTATATCGACAAGGGATGCGAAGATGGAATCGAGGCAGGAGATATGTTCAGGACAATCGAAGTGGATACTCACGCAGTACCGAACGGCGTGATACAGGTAATAAGCTGCAGGGAACATACAGCGACGGCGATAATAAAATTCAGCATTACACCAATTTCAGCCGGCAATATCTTCACCGGATTGAAGAAGAAATAAACTTTTAGTAGAGTGATCATTAATTAGTGCCAGTAACCTGCTTTTCTTGGGATAAGAAAAGCGCACATATTTATTTTTGATCAATTTCACTGTGCGGCCCTATTCCCGGTTTGTAATCCATCTCGCCAGCAGGATAAGGTTTTAAAAGAGACAACAAATCAGATATTTTAGAGACGTCGCTTTGCAGCCATATGTTCTCCTGTTCACCGGATACAATAACAGGCATGCGATCGTGAATAGGCGCAATCAGTTCGTTGGCGGCAGTGGTAATGATTACACAGGTATTAATTTCCTTCTTGTCCGGTGATATCCATGTTTCGTAAAGGCCGGCAAACCCGAAAGGCCGGGCTGACTTCAAATAAAAATACAGGGGCATTTTACTTTTGCCTTCTCTCTTCCACTCGTAAAATCCATCGGCAACGATCAGACACCGTCTTTTTTTTAAAGCATCTTTAAAACTGGGTTTTTTATCCACTGTTTCAGCACGGGCATTAATCAGTTTTTCGGCAATCGAAGGATCTCTTGACCATGATGGAATCAGCCCCCACCTGTAACACACTAATTGATTTATTCCGTTATGACAAATTACAACAGGCACTGATTGGCTCGGCACTATATTCCAACTCGGCTGGTGTTCACACGATATATTCTGAATATTAAATCTTTTTTGTATATTCTTTAAATCGGTTATCAATACGAATCTGCCGCACATAGCATCATCCTCTTAAACTTTATCTAATTGTTTTAATTATAGCAGATTTCCCGATTACGCACCGAATAATTATAGAATTTATAGAAATCATCCAGACAGACAAAAGAATTTTCACTCAACATTTGACTGAATTCGAGAACTATGTAAAAGTAAAAAGCCGTAATGACAAGAATAATTGTTACGCTGCCGGAAACAGGACAGCTTGTGAAACAAATAAGCATCCTGATTTTCTCAAAATAGCAGGAGGTGAATCAGCAAATAATGCAAACCTTATGGGAAGCAAAAAAAGAAAAAATGCACACGCGAAGTATCGATGTGACATCATATGCCTATGATGAGCACAGAATCATTATAGAAGGTTCTCTCAAAGATGATCGTT
This sequence comes from Deltaproteobacteria bacterium HGW-Deltaproteobacteria-2, assembly GCA_002840505.1. Lineage (NCBI taxonomy): Bacteria > Deltaproteobacteria > Deltaproteobacteria bacterium HGW-Deltaproteobacteria-2. Next base: position 108,253 of record PHBC01000004.1, read on the forward strand.
TTCAGGAAACATATTCGTTTACCGGTGATAAGTTCCACACCGGAGTAATTCACCATATGATCATAAAGCTTCTGGTGAACTGTACGAATCTGATGATCGAAGATGTTGATGTTGAAATGCCATCTATCCCACGGGAAGCATGCCGAGAAACAATCGATTGTCTGGCTCCCATAAAAGGGCTGACAATTACCAAAGGTTTCACGGCAAAAATCAAAAAAATAGCCGGGGGCCAAAAGGGCTGTACTCACCTTTTAGAACTGCTCCAGACAATGGCTCCCGCAGCCATTCAGGCATTTGCCACACATCGATCAATGAAACGTACAGTGTATGATCCCGAACGCACAAAATTGATTCTTGCCTTTCTTCTCAATACATGCCGGATCTGGCGCGAAGACGGTCCCCTGGTTGAAACGTTTAAAAAGAATCTCAATATTAAATAAAAATAGAAAAGAAATCTTATCCTGGCTGGTAACCAACTTTTAAAATACTTTTTTCATAAAATAAAGGTAGCATAACCATATGGAAACCATACTGGGGATAACGGTTGGAATCGGTTTGAGCGCGGCATGCGGCTTTCGTGTTTTTGTTCCGTTGCTGATTATGAATCTCGCGGCATTGAGCGGACAAATCCAGTTCCCCGCCAATTTTGCCTGGATTGGCAGTACTTATGCGACGGTTGCCTTCGGTACGGCAACTATTTTTGAAGTCCTCGGTTATTATGTTCCCGGAATAGATCATGTTCTGGATATAATCGCTACACCGGCTGCCGTAGTTGCAGGAACAATAACAACAGCATCAATGGCTGTTGATCTGTCTCCTTTTCTAAAATGGACTCTGGCACTAATTGCCGGCGGTGGAATAGCCGGACTGGTACAGGGAATGACTGTCGCGCTACGAGCGAAATCTGCAGTGGCCACGGCAGGAATGGGCAACCCTTTGATATCAACTCTGGAACTCATCGGAGCCGTTATTTTAGCCCTGCTGGCAATTATTGTTCCTATCATCGGCCTGATACTGATTGTAATATTTTTTGTTTTTGTTTTCAGGAAAATGGGCAGGTTGATATTTTGCAAAAAACAATCCGGTACGAATTAACTCTGCCAAGCTTTGTGCTTATCAAAATAATCATACTGTGTTAGATGAGTGGCATGTCAATCTGGAATCAGAAAAATAAAATACTTGTAACCTGTCCGAAAGGTGTATCGCCTTATTTAAAAGAAGAGATTGAGGCATTGGATTTTCCTGTTCTGGCCGAGTGGGACACTGTAATTCAAACCCAGGGCACTCTGCAGGACACAATGATTCTTAATATGTACCTGCGCACCGCACAGCGGGTACTTTATCAATTGGATAAGCTGATAGTTAATACACCGGAAATCCTTTATAAAAAAATCAATTCCATCCCATGGGAAAATCTTCTTCATGATTCCGGCAGAAAGGCCTATCTTTGCGTGACCTCCATTGCCGATAATCCACTAATTACCGATTCCCGTTTTGTCAATGTCAAGGTCAAGGATGCCATTGTCGATCGAATACGCGATAAATGCGGTAACCGGCCCGATTCCGGTCCGGATAAGGACAGGGCCGTTGTTCATGTTTACTGGAAAAACAATCAGGCTGATGTTTATCTGGATACCTCGGGAGAACGGCTGACACTGCGCGGCTATCGCAAGATTCCTCTTCAGGCGCCCATGCAGGAAACGCTGGCGGCAGCAGTGATTTTGGCCACCGGCTGGAGGGGTGAAAGAAATTTTATCAACCCCATGTGCGGCAGTGGAACTCTAGCCATTGAGGCCGCGTTTATCGCCTTAAACCGGGCACCAGGCTTATTACGCAACAATTATGGATTTATGTTTATTAAAGAATTTCCCGAAGATTACTGGCAGGAATTGCGCAAGAAAGCCAAAACCAACGCCCGGAAAATATTGCCGGCAAAAATCATTGCCACGGATATTGATAAAGCAGCAATAACTGCCGCCAGACAAAACGCGCAAACAGCCGGCGTTGATCACTTGATCGAATTTAATGTTTGTCCTTATGAAAGAACTTCTATACCAGCGGGCGGCGGAATAATAATTTTAAATCCCCCGTACGGCGAGCGCATGGATGCCACCATTACAAAACCGCATTCAACAGATTTGCGCGGCAAAAGAGAAGCGGCTATAAATGGCCGTAAAATTATCATTCGCAAATCAGTAGACAGATATGACAACGTCGGCCACGTCAATGCCCGGTATCTCCAAATACTGGAGGCAACTTATAAAGGTATTGGCGATTTTTTTAAAAAGATCGGTGATGGTTATCGCGGCTATATTTTTACCGGTAATTTAGAAATGATCAAGAAGGTTGGTCTGAGAACAAAACAACGCGTTATCCTATATAATGGTGAAATCGAATGCCGACTTCTCGAATACGAGCTCTACACGGGCAGTCAGAAATCATCTACCTCCGATAAATATTTAGATAGGTAAGAATAGGTAGACCTGGCAATCGACAAAATCCACAGCTGGCAAAGTGCTGGTAAGATAAGCCGGTCCGCATTGATTAAAAAATATAGGAGGCAAGTATGGATGAGATATTTGCAAAAAAAGTACGGACGGCAGCAGTAGCCGGATGGTGGACTGTATTAATCGCCTATTGCATTCTGCTGATTCAATGGCTTGCCTATTTGCTTATTATACCCAGACAACCTGCAGAAATGCTTTGTTTATGGGGCGAAGGCATCACCTGGCAGGAAATCCGTACTATCTGGTTATGGGCGATGGTGGCATATAAGCTCGTCGTTGCCATGATGGTCTTTGTTGCCATCTGGCTGACACTTTGGGCAAGGCAATTGTCAAAAAAATAGAATTGATACCATTTCTAAATCAAAGCGCTATTTTGTTGGTCCCGATTCATCGGGATTGTCGGCTTCCTCAAAGTATTAATAATACGCCTCGTCTCTTCCGCCAAGCTGACTTAATATCATCTTTAATTTAGGATTGGTATGATAGTTTTAGCTTGTATTTGTTTCTTCCTGTAATATTCAAAATAGATTCTCAATCGTGTCTACAAGCTTTTGATTTGATCTTTAAAGTTAAATAAAAAATTATACGCTCCACCAGGTCAGTGAGTATATCGGAAGCGCCTCCTTACATCATATTCATCATGATGAGTAAGATGATGGAGATGGCCCACAGATAAAAGGTTATGATAGACTTCCGCACGGCATCACCAGCGCAGGCGTATTTTTCATGTACCACGTTGGCGATGTCGTTGATGCGGTAAGTTAAATCTTCAACGATGTCCTCATAACTCATTCCCTCAAACTGCGCCTTGTATTCATGAGCCTTCTCGCATACATTATCCCCCCTGAGCTTGATGATGTCAGCAAAGTAGATCAGTCCCGGCCTGCGAGGCGGTTCATTTGCTTGCGGTTTAATCCTTGGGGACAACACCATGGCTGACTTGGTAGCCGAGCGGATGAAGGCAATGAAGAAGGCAACAACCAGCAAGACGGACAGGATCCAGACAACCAGCTTCATCGGTTGTACCGGAAACGAAATGATGAGTTTGGATAGATTGGGTCCGTAGGAAATGGCCCAAAAGCTATGGATGGCTAGGATGATACCTGCCTTAGTATCGGCATTGGCCGTAAGCCCGGCCATTCGGTCGTAGACCTTGGTCAGAAACTCAACCTTTTCTTTAATCGGAATCGGCGTTTGATTTATTTTTTTAACCTTATCCATGAAGAGGTCCTCCTAAGTAAGGGCTAACAATTCCAAACAGTTTCTTTTTCAAAAAGGCTTCTGCCTCGCACTCTTCAACAAAGTGGTACATTATCTAAGTCTTACTATTGCATCCTTTGTGCGGGTGAGCCAGTGGCTTTGAGGACAAACTTCCATTTCCTGATAGAGAGTTTCAGCTTTTCTCAAGTTCTCAAGAGCCTCTTCCTTTCGGTCTGCCTTGGCAAGGAACTCACCAAGATGAAGATATCCGACAGCACTCCATCCTTTTATTTTGCAGTCTTCTAAAATTGAAATACCATACCTGATCTGGCGCTGCGCTTCTTCAATAATGGTTGGGGCCTTTTCCCCCACCATACATCCAAGAAGTACCCGTGTCATACCCTCACAGGGTTTTGAATTACATTCCTGTGAAATTTTTAAAGCCTCATCAGCACACTCTTTGGCGCGCCTCAGATCACCTGAAGTCCAGAAAGTCATGCCCAGGAACCAATAACTCCACGATAACAAAAAGGGCATGCCATTCTCTTTTGCAAGAGAGAGACTTTTCTCTCCAGCATCTATCGCTTTCTCATAATCTCCAAGAAGATAATAACCACCCCCGAGCATAAACCACGCAGTCTCGGCGGCAACAGAAATTTCTGCCTCCTCAAGGATTTTAATCGCTTGTTGCGCATGAATGATTGTATCATCCTCGTATCCTGCAAGTTGCGCTACGATGGAGTGATACATGTGCGCAAACCCCATCTCCATTTTATCATCGACTTCACCGGCGTTTCGTAATCCTTTCTCCAAAACATCTGTCGCTTCCTTGAACCTTCCCATATATCCTAAAGAACCACCGTAATTCGAACAGATATGCGAGTATGCGCTATATCCCATTCCAAAAAAGTCCTTTTCCAGATGGTTTTCCTCAAGGAGATGAATGGCTTTACTTCCGATGTCCACAACTTTCGCAACATCACCTGAAGTCCAGTATGCAAAGCAAACCTGCCCTGCGCTTTGTGCCATAAGTCCAAAGTTCTTGATCTTCTCCGCTGAATTGAAACACTTCTCGGCATATTCCAGGCCGAGGGATGGATTGCCGGCAAATGTATGATAGTAACTCAAACTACCATAAATCTGTAAAAGACCTTCATCATCCCCTAACTCCTGAGCAACCTTTTCCGCATTTTGAATGATTGCAAGGCTGCCCTCAGGGTAACTCAACATTGTCAACCGCATCATCATCTGGATGAATGTCGCCAACTTTTCTTTTTTATTCTCCACGCCCTCTGGCTGGGCATCCAGCATACGGATCGCTTCCTTGTAGAAGCGGATGGCCTCGTTGTTGGCGTAGTTCTTTGCCGCCTTGTCCCCGGAAAGTTTCAGGTACTCATAGGCTTTCTGAAAGTTATCGCTCTGAGAGTAGTGGTAGGCCAGTGTCTCATAGAACTCGGGAAGGTGATCATGAAGAAGTTCCTCCATGACCAAACCGATCTTTTCGTGAATTAGTCTGCGTTCTTTTAGGAGAAGACCATTGTAGACTACCTCCTGGGTCAGGGCATGCTTGAAGATGTACTCCAGTTCCGGCTGGAGGGATATGGTTTTAATAAGATCGAGCCTCTCCAGGTTAATAAGACTTTTGTCTATGTATTCCTTCAGGTCACTGATCCTTTTCAGTATCTCATAGAGAAAAGCTCTGCCGATGACGGAGGCTTCCTGGAGAATCCGCTTGGTCTCCCTCTCCAGTCTGTCCAGTCTTGCCGAGATGACCCCCTGCACGGTGGAGGGAATATCTTTTTCGGTAAGTGTTCTGGTGAGTTTCCAGGAATCTTTGTCTTTGATAAGTGTGTCTGCTTCAATCAGCGAGTTGATGACCTCCTCCAGGTAGAAGGGATTCCCTTCCGCCTTGTCCCGGACAAACATCTGCAACTGTTTGGGGATTGTTTTGGTCTTCAGGAGAGACTCCACCATGCTCTGGGCATCAGTAGGAGATAACTGCAGGAGTCTGATCTCATGATAGGACTTCATACTGCCCGCCTGATGGCTGGTAAACAGGCTGAAGCTGGGACGATAGATACAGAGAAAAATAACGGGATACTTGAGATCCATCAGGATATTCCTCAGCAGCTCCACCGATGAGGGATCAGCCCAGTGGAGATCTTCAATACATATAATCGTAGGAGAGTGTTTGCAGAGGTTGGCTAGGATCAACTTGATCGCCTCGTGGAATTTTATTTTCCACTGCTCTGGAGAAACCTGATCCATTTCCTGGTAGGAAAGGGAATAAAGATTGCCGATGTAGGGGATCAGGTCTTTTCTTTCTCCCAAAGTCGTCTGTGCTCCCCTTTCCATTTTTTGTCTCGTCTGATCAGGGGGCTCTCCTTCCTTGATCTGCCAGGCTCTGGAGAGAAGATCAATAAGAGGAAAATAAGGGATATTCTGAGAATAGCCGTAGGAATGGCCCTCTCTCCACTGGATAGCATTAAGATCCAGTGATTTCCTGAACTCTTCAATAAGTCGGCTTTTGCCGGTGCCAGCCTCTCCGATGATGGAGAATATAGAGGGTTTGCCCTGCTTGAGATTTTCAACTGCTTCTTTGAGCCGGTCCATCTCCACTCGACGGCCAATCAGTTCTGCTCTCAATCCGGATAAACGATGGGTCTTGGATAGAGCTTCCTTGGGTGATGAGACTTTGTAGATTTGGATAGGCTCTTCCTTGCCTTTTACTTTGGTGGAATCAAGCTTCTCGAAGTTAAAATATCCTTCCGCTTGATGATAAGTTTCAATTCCCACAATGATCTCATCGGTTTTAGCCAGGCCTGAAATACGGGACGCCACGTTTATAGTATCTCCCAATACTCCGTGGGTTCCTTTCTCAAAATCTATATCCTTCGCCACCACCAGGCCCGTATTGATTCCCGTGTGCATATAGAGGGGCCTGCCGATTTTTTTCGAAAGAGTTGGACTGATTTCTTTCACCAGGTTGTGAATCTCCCGTGCTGCCCGTATAGCCCTTACAGGATCATCCTCGTGAGTTTTGGGGACGCCGAAGATGGCCATGACAGCATCACCCACGAACTTTTCAATGAAACCTTCATACTTCACCACTACCTGGGAAATCTTCCCGAAGATCGTGTCCATGATCTCCTTTACTTCTTCGGGATCAAGTTTCTCATTCATGGCCGTGTAACCGGAGAGATCACTGAACATGACTGTGACGTGCTTGCGCTCACCGTGCGTGCTGAGACGGGGCGAGAGGTCGCTGTCTTTTGTCCTACCAGAAATTGGTGTCTTCTCTACCATGCTTGCTTCAGGCTGAATGCCCTTGGCTTTTAATCCATCTATTATACGGGCGATGGAAAGAGAAAGTCCTTCAGGTTCCGCTACAATCATGGCAGTCCCACCCAGAGCGTGCCGCCATTCAGGTTGACACTCTTTCAATTCCGGCGGTTTCATATTAATTAACACAGGGAAAAATAGTTTTCCTCTTTCAAATCCGCCTATCACTTCTTTGGTTACCTGGTCGGAAATACAGGCATTCGGGGATGCGATCAGGACAATAGCATCGCAGTTTTCCAGAGCATGTGTGATCTGAATCAGGTAGCTTGTTCCGGCAAGGACATCCCTTTCAAAATACCATGTACGGTATCCTGCCGCTTCAAGCCCTTGTGCGATATCCAGCATGACGGGGAGGTCTTTTTCGATGTGACTTAGAAAAATACAACTCATAAACCCATCCTTGTAATGAATTATTGTTGCATTACGAAAGATACAATTTATACCCGACAGGTTTGTAAAGCTGATTAATTGTAATATCTTATTAATGGGTTAATAATGTAAAGTCAATTAAATTATGGATCATTCAGTGAGGATTACAAATGGTAATCTGCACTCTTGCTAACTCAAACAGGTTAAGACTGTGTAGGTTAAACAAGCACTTTTTTGCTTATTTCTGATATTCAAATATCGTTTGGTAAAAGAATAAAAATACTAAAAGGAACCTGATGCTTTCCCCCAAACTCTGTGTAGGCGCAACGAGTTACTGACCACAGATACCGAACTCAAAGCCATGGCCGCGGCGGCATATTCGGGATTTAACAATATCCCGAAGAACGGATACAGAGCACCGGCAGCAATAGGTATTCCAATCACATTATAGAAGAAAGCCCAGAAAAGATTCTGCTTGATCACTCGTATTGTAGCTTCTGACAGGCCTATGGCCTCCGGCACACCCGATAAATCATCGCGGATCAAAGTTATATCACTGGCTTCAATAGCGACATCTGTCCCCGCTCCAATGGCGATACCGACATCCGCCGCCGCCAGTGCCGGTGCGTCGTTGATCCCGTCGCCAACCATAGCGACAACTTCACCGGCCTTTTGCAGTTTCCTTATTTCATCAGCCTTATTACCCGGAAGAACATCCGCCAGTACCTGATCAATTCCTAGCTGAGCGGCAATAGCTTGAGCCGTACCGGCGTTATCACCGGTGACCATCATCACTTTTAAATTTCTCTTCTTTAAATTTTCAATCGCCTGTTTAGCCGAGGCCTTCGGTGTATCGGCTAAAGCAATAATACCAAGAACATTATTTTCAGATGCAACATATACTACTGTTTTTCCTTCACTGGCAAGTTTGGATGCCTGCGTGTCCCAATCATCAACGGAGATACCTTCGCTCTTCATAAAAATGCGATTTCCGGCAACGCTTGATTTATTTTTGATGAAAGCTTTCGCCCCCATACCCGATAAGGCCTCAAATTTTTCAGCCACGGCAATTGCAATTCCATCTGTTTGAGCTCTTCGCAAAATAGCCTGTGCCAGTGGATGCTCCGAGTTTTTCTCCAGCGCTGCGGCATAAGCAAGAACCTGTTTTTCATCATAACCTTCTGCGGCCGCAATGTCGGTTATGGCCAGTTCACCTTTAGTAAGAGTGCCTGTTTTATCGAAGACGACAACGGATAGTTTATGTATTTTTTCCAGAGCTTCGCCGCCTTTGATCAAAATTCCATTCTGCGCTCCGAGACCTGTACCCACCATGATTGCCGTCGGAGTGGCCAGCCCCAGCGCGCAGGGACAGGCAATCACGAGCACGGAAACAAAATTAATCAAAGCGCGGCTGAAATTGCTTTCGGTAGGAAGAAAATACCAAATAGCAAATGTAATAAAAGCGATGACAAATACCGCGGGCACAAAAACAGATGCAACTTTATCCGCCAGCCTTTGAATGGGAGCTTTGGAACCTTGTGCTTCTTCTACCAAACGGATGATCTGCGCCAAAGCGGTTTCGGCGCCTACGCCCGTTGCCTGAAAAGTAAAGCTGCCTGTTTTGTTCATGGTAGCGGCAAACACCTTATGCCCCTTTTCTTTAATGACAGGTATGCTTTCGCCGGTCAACATTGATTCGTCAATCGTAGATTCACCCGATATAATTATTCCGTCAACGGGAATTCTCTCTCCCGGCTTGACAAGCAGCACATCGCCGACCTGCACTTTCTCCACGGCAACTTCAATCTCTTGATCGCTTCTTACCAGATGCGCTGTTTTCGGTTTCAGCCCCACCAGCTTTTTTATTGCCGTGGATGTTTTCCCTTTGGCTTTGGCCTCCAGAAGCCTGCCCAGAAGGATGAGAGTGACAATCATTGCCGCGCCGTCATAATAAACGTGAGGCATCACGCCGGCGGTGGTAAAAAATTGCGGGAAAAAAGTTGCCGACGCTGAATAGGCATACGCCGAAAAAGCACCGACAGCTACCAGAGTGTTCATATCTGATGTTTTTTGCAACGCGGCTTTATAAGCGCCCACAAAAAAACGGCTGCCCACCCAGAATACAGCGGGAGCGGTCAGAATAAACATGGTCCAAAGCATTGTCTGGCGAGGTATGAAATGCAGAAAACCAAACCAGTGCTGCATTGAACCTATAAAAATAATAATGCTTAATATCGCACCACAGGTTACTTTTAACTTAAGTTCTTTTAATTCTTTTATGCGGGAAGCCTCAATGGGATCGGCAAGACTATCTTTAAGTTCACCTAAAAATTCATAACCATTATCGACTATAACTTTTTCCAGTTCCGTAAGGCCGCCCCATTTTGCCGAATGGATTACTGTGGCACGGCCTGTGGCTAAATTGACACTGGTTTCTAACACACCATCCACTGAATTTAGCGCGTTTTCCACTCGGCGCACGCACGCTGCACAGGTCATTCCGCCAACGGAAATTGTGATTTTCGCCTGATCCGAACCTGACATATCAATTAACGCTTCATAGCCCAGATCATTTATCTTATCCTGCAAAGCTTTCGCATTAATACTGTTGCCATCATATTCAATTATGGCTTTTTGCGAGGCGAAATTAACATTCGCTTTAGACACACCCGCGGTTTCACGCAAACCATCTTCAATGCGTTTCACACACGAAGCACAGGACATTCCATTAATAGCAAACGTTACCTTATTCAACAACTTCGTATCCTGCTTTTTTTACTGCCGCAGCAACAACGCCGGGATCTACTGCCTTTACTTCTTCATAAGTCGCCACACTGTTTTTCAAATCGACCTTTACATCTTTTATCCCATCCAAAGCGCTCAAAGCCTTAGTCACAGCCATTACACAATGCTGGCAGCTCATTCCCTTTATTTTTATACTTTTCATGAGAGCAACCTCCTTATTTAGCAATTAATTTAAGACCTTTTATTATAATGGCAAGAGCAATAATCATTATTTGTGGGAATTTTCGCTGTTGCCCAGACATTATATCCTGCTTGATTTATAATTTGTTCTGTATTATTGAATTACATGAAGTTGCCACCCCGGTGATATTAGCCCGTGGGACAATATAAATGCAAGCTTATTTATCTTATTCGTACAGGATGATAAATGATAATTCGCTGCTGGGGCTCTAGAGGCTCTATTCCTGTTTCGGGCAAACAATATTTACGCTACGGCGGCAATACAACCTGCCTTGAAATCAGGACGAACGATGATAAAATATTAATCGTTGATGCCGGTTCCGGTATTCGTGAAGCAGGTAATCACCTAATCGCATCCGGTCGTCATGATTTCACTCTTTTATTAACGCATGCCCATTGGGATCATATTATGGGCTTTCCCTTTTTCAAACCCATTTATTCACACAAAACCAATTTGAACGTCTGGGGTTGCCCTTTCGCTCAGGATTCCATAAAAGAAATGCTTGCACGCACTATGGAAGCGCCTAATTTCCCGGTAAATTTCGATTCAATTCATGCCAATATATCATATCAAAATACGTGCATTGAATCTTATACCCTCAGTTCAATGATTATAACACCCATTGCTCTGAGCCATCCCAATCAGGGCTCGGGCTATAAGTTTGAAGAAGACGGCAAATCTTTTGTTTTTCTCACTGATAACGAGTTGCGTTTCAAGCACGAAGGCGGACTTGATTTTCAGGACTATCTTGAATTTTCCCTGAGCGCTGATTTACTCTTCCATGATGCCGAATATAAAGAAGAAGAATATAAAAAAACCAGCGGTTGGGGACATTCCTGTTACAAGGACGCACTGAATCTGGCAATTGACGCCGGAGTTAAAAAATTAGGTTTATTTCATCACAATCAGGAAAGAATTGATACAGAAATTGACGCAATTGTGAATGATTGCCAGGAAGAGATCGAGAAGCGCGGCAAGAAGCTGGAATGTTCCGCAGTCGGTCAGTCCATGGAATTTAAACTTTAATTTTTCGTAGTTCAATCCCGGAAATAAGAAAACATGTTTTTTAGTCTGCATATACTATTAATGGCAACATCTACTTTGGGTATAATTGCCGGTGTAAGCGCCGCCATGTTTTTCCGTAAGAAGAAAAACTGGATGAAAATTCATAAAACGTTCAATTTAATTAGTTCCATAGGAGCGGCAGCGGGAATAGTTATGGTCTTTATTTATATTACCAGTACAGGCGATGAGCACTTCGATGGAGTTCATCAAATTATCGGTTTAATTGCTTTTACCGCTGCCTTTATCACAATGTTTCTTGGATTTTATCAATTCAAAGCTAAAAATAAACCAGCCATTAGAGCGACACACCGCTGGCTGGGACGTCTCTCCCTCCTGATGTTTCTGACGGCAATAATTATGGGACTAATACTGATAAATATAATTTAAATAACCCTCGCCATTGAGATGATTTTATCCAAATATGTTTTTCCCTACAACCAGCGCTGAACTAAAAAAATTAAAATGGGATAATCCCGATATTATCCTTGTAACCGGCGACGTCTATATCGATAGCCCTTTTATCGGTGTTTCCGTAATCGGACAGATTTTAACAAAAGCCGGCTTTCGCGTGGGCATTATCGCTCAGCCCGATTGGCAAAGCAAAGCCGATATCTGCCGATTGGGAGAGCCAAAGCTTTTCTGGGGTATCACTGGCGGCTGTATGGATTCAATGGTCGCTAATTATACGGCCACAAAGAAAAAAAGGCTAAGCGATGACCTGACCGCCGGAGGGAAAAATAATAGCCGTCCTGACCGCGCCGTTGTAGTTTACGCCAATCTGATTCGTCAGTATTTTAAAGAAACAAAACCGCTGATATTGGGCGGTGTTGAGGCCAGCCTTAGGCGCATTTCTCATTACGATTACTGGTCGGATTCCATCCGCCGTTCGATTTTATTTGACGCTCGTGCGGACATACTCGTCTACGGCATGGCCGAAAAAGCCACATTGGAAATCGCGCGAAAATTACAGCATGGCCTGGATATAAAGGACACCAAAGGAATTTGTTATATCTCCCCTGCCCCGCCTCCTGATTACATCGAATTGCCTTCTTACGAAGAAGTAACAGGGAATAAAAAATCTTTTATTCGAATGTTCAGCACCTTTTATCAAAACAATGATCCTATCACCGCACAGGGATTGTTTCAAAAGCATGGTCCCCGCTACCTTGTCCAAAATCCGCCGCAACCTAATTTAACCGTTGAAGAACTGGATAAAATATACGCACTTAATTTTGCCCGCGACGTTCACCCCTTCTATCAAAAGCAAGGCAAGGTCAAGGCGATGGAAACGATTAAATTCTCCTTAACCTCTCATCGCGGCTGTTATGGTGAATGCAATTTCTGTTCAATCGGCCTGCATGAAGGTAGAACGGTAATCAGTCGTTCTGAAAAATCAATACTTCATGAAGCCCGAAAACTTGCAGCGCTTCCTGACTTTAAAGGCTATATACTGGATGTGGGCGGATCTACGGCAAACATGTACGGCATTGAGTGTCAAAGAAAACAGATCAATGTGGCGGGGCGTGATAGCGCGATGGCAAAATGCGCGATAAATCACTTCCCAAATTCATTTGATTGTATCAAGGTTCAT